>CALBDR010000170.1 GCA_937927525.1 uncultured Candidatus Melainabacteria bacterium | reverse complement strand
AACTAGCACACTGGTTCATTATTTTAGTTGATATAACTTTCTTATATTTAATCTTCAATCCAAAACGCTCTCAAGACAATAGTATTAGCTCCCTTAGGTTTAAAGAGATATTTATTTACGCCACAGTTTTTTCATTAATAGGGGTTTTCAGTATCCCAAATGATTCCTCTGACATTTATGGTTATATTGCGCGCGGAGCGCAGCAAGTTTTCTACGGAGAGAATCCTTATCAGTCTGTGGCTGCTGACATAAATGATTGGCAAAACGATAGCTTTTTAGGTAATATGCTCTGGGAAAAGAATCCAGCACCATATGGACCACTCTTTATTTTTATTTGCAAATTAATAGTAAGCTTAAGCTTTAATAATTTCTGGCTTGCAATCTTTCTATTTAAACTAATAAGCTCCGGATGCTTTTTAGGGACAGTATTTTTCATCAAAAAAATATTTAAGCTAGAGAACTTACATGATAGACCTAAGCTCTTCAATACTTTTGAGCCAAGCCTAGTAATTTCATTTATAGCTTTAAACCCTTTTCTTTTCTATCACTCTTCCTGGAATGGACATAATGATATAGTTATGGTTTTCTTATTTATAGCGAGCATCTACAGCTTGTTTAAAAAGAGATTTAACCTTGCTTTACTCTTAATCTCAGCTTCTATTTTCATAAAATACATTGCTATAGTGCTTTTACCATTAATCATTATTTATATTTGGAAAGACTATTATTTTATAGATAAAACTCTAAAAACACCTTTATCTTTTAGAAATTTATTAAAATATCTAGTTCCTCTAGGTAGCTTAGTTTCACTTATCTTTGCTTTCTTACTTTTTAATTATTATGATTTTTTCTCAAGTAACTTTAGCGCCATAAATCAAAATGTCACTCTCAGTCATAAATCTTTATTCAACACGCTTGAGACTATTTATAAAGCCATTACTAGTAATGAGTTAGCTCAGATAATCAAATATCTATTTTTAAGTACTTTCGCTGCATTTGCAAGCTTTATTTACATAAAATTTTGGACTAAGAATTATTCTAAAGATTTAGAAATTTCAATGGAATACTATGATGATAGAAACAGAAGACTTAACTATGCTTTTTTAGAAAGTTCGACCTTTATTTTAGCTGCACTAGTTTTAGTTGCTAGTCCAAAGTTTCATTCTTGGTATTTAGTAATAGTACTTGCTTTAGGGTTTTTAAGCTTCCCTGAGCTTGCTGTAATCTTTAGTATCAGTCACTTACTGTCTTTTACTTTTATAGACCAAGCTAATATTTTGAATTATATTCTGATGACGGTTTTGCCTAGTTTCTTTTATTTCCTCAAATCTTTACAAAACACTAAAGTTTAAGCCCTTAAAAGCAAATATCATTAAATATAAGCTAAAATATAGCTTATGTCTTCTGAAACATTATATGACACTATCATCATTGGTGCTGGTCCAGCTGGACTTTCAGCTGGTCTATACGCAGCTAGAGGAAACCTTAAAACTTTAATCATAGAAAAAGGTATAGTCGGTGGTCAGTTACAAGTAACTCATGAAATTGAAAATTACCCAGGCATGGATCATATGACAGGACCACAGATTTCAGATGCTATGGAAGAGCAGACTCGTAGGTTTGACTGTGACATAGTAACGAATGACCCAGTTCAGTCTATAGACTTAGAGTCTCAACCTAAAGTTGTGAAAACTGAAAAAAACGAGTTTAAAGCTAAAACTATCATTATCGCTAGTGGTTCAGAACATAATCAATTAGGAGTTCCTGGTGAGAAGGAAAACTGGGGTAAAGGTGTTTCTTACTGCGCTGTCTGCGATGGTGCTTTCTTTAAAGATAGAGAAGTCGTAGTAGTCGGTGGTGGATCATCAGCCTGTGAAGAAGGGAATTTCCTTACCAAGTTTGCAAAGAAAGTGACTTTAGTTCATAGACGTGATCAGCTTAGAGCTGAAAGAATCCTCCAAGAAAGATTTAAAGCTAATCCTAAAACTGATATCAAATGGGATAGTGTTGTTACAAAGATCAATGGTGGTGTTCTAGGAGTAGAATCAGTAACTATTAAGAACCTTAAAACAGGTGAAGAGTATGATTACCCTACTGAAGGAGTTTTCATCTACGTAGGTTTATCTCCGAACATCGGCTTCCTAAATGGGAAAATTGATTTAGATGAATCTGGAAAAATCAAGTCCAGTATTAGAATGGAAACAAATATACATGGAGTTTATGTAGCTGGTGACGTGCGTGATACTGTTTTAAAACAAGCTGTAACTGCTGCTTCTGATGGTTCACTTGCTGCGACTATGGCTATCGGTTATGTAGAAGCACTTGAAGACAAGAATTTAGCTTCGGTTTAAGCTTCAGATTCAGTTAACATTTCTTTAAGCAAGTCTAACTTAATTTTTTTTTTACCTCTTAGGCTTAGAATTACATTCTTAACTTCTTTAGCTGCTCTCATAGCGTCGTCATTAATAACTATATATTCAAAAAACTCAGTATGCTGCATTTCATCTTTTGCTTTTGCTAAGCGCAACTTGATTTTTTCATCAGTTTCAGTATTTCTTTTTCTAAGTCTAGCTTCGAGTTCATTTAAGCTCGGTCGTACAATAAATATCATTACAGCATCACGGAATTTTTCTTTTACTTGAATTGCCCCCTGCACCTCAATTTCTAGAAGCACATCAACTCCAGACTTCAATTTTTCAAAAACAAAATCTTTAGGTGTACCATACTTATTTCCGACAAATTCAGCCCATTCCAAAAGCCTATCTTTTTCAATTAATTCATCAAATTCATCATGAGTCCTAAAGAAGTAATTTTTTCCTTCTTCTTCACCTTTACGTTTTTCACGAGTAGTTACAGAAACAGAAAATCCTAATTTATCAACTTCTTTAAAAAGCTCACGGACAATAGTACCTTTCCCAACCCCTGAAGGGCCAGTGAAGACTATTAAATTTCCCAAACCGCTTTCCATCAGAAAGTTTCAACTAATGCTAAGTTATCTTTTAATTCTACAACTTTAACAGTAGTCCCTTGTCCTATAAATTCCCCTTTTTTACTAATGGCTAACAATGTATTTTCATTATCTAGAAGTTTTATAGTTCCAGGTTCATTTTCTTGGATTGGTTTAAAAACCATCGCTTCCGAACCGATAAGATCAAAGTCATTATCAATATTCTGACTAGGTATTCTAACTGTAGCCTTTAAGAATTTTCGAAGAGTAAACAAATTAAAGATAGAAACAAATACAAAAGTAGTAGCTAATAAGTAGAGATTATAGTCAGAAATCTGGTCTATAACAGCTACTACAAAAGAAGCAAATGCCAAGCATACAAAAACAAATAGACCTGGAGTGAATGCCTCAGTAAGTAAAAGCAAGCCTGTGAAAATATACCAATAGGAATGTGTTTCCATTAATTAGGAATTTTAACAAACTTTTGATAATCACTTCTTAAAAAACATAAAGCAATTGCAACCGCATCGACTGCATCGTCAGGCTGAATTTTATGATCAAGCTTAAGATCATTCATAACAAAGTGTTCGACCTCAGCTTTAGTAGCATTACCATTACCTGTAACAACTTGTTTAATCTGCAGTGGAGTATATTCATATATCTTCATAGACTTTTCTTCAACAAGCTCGAGTACTACACCTCTTGCTTGAGCAACAGGTATAACCGTTTTTAAGTTCTTAAAAAAGAACAGCTCTTCAATAGCGAGAACCTCAGGTTCAAATCGAGTAATAATACTTAGTAGATCTGTTCTAATTTCATGTAAGCGAGATGGTTCAGACCGAAACTTAGAAGTTTCAACGATCCCACACTGAAGCAACTCATAAAGATTACCATCTGGGTAAGATTCGACGACAGCGTAGCCTAACCTTGCGGTTCCTGGATCAATACCTAGAATTTTCATTTAAAAGCACCTACGGATATAATTATAAGAGAAGATTTTTCCTGATGTTTAGACCTTTAAATATAATTGTCTCCAAGTTTTTAAATTCTAGTGTCTATAGAATATTACTTGCATTTATTGCAGCCTTACTACTAAGTTCAAGTTTATCCTGCTTTGGATACTATAACTTTGCCTGGATTAGTTTAGTGCCACTTATCTTACTTAATAAAAGTGCAAAAACATTTTCGACACTAATCTTAGAAAGCTTAATCTTTTTTTTCATCTATAATTTAATCTCATTTATTTGGATTTTTAGCATTCATCCATTAAACTGGCTAGGTTTAAAATCAATTGAAAGTGGTGTAATTGCAAATTTAGCATGGCTTATCCCAAGCCTTTACCAAAGCTGCTTCTTGTTGATTTTTCCAATAGCCATCTGGCTAATTTATCAATTCAAGTCAAAAAAAAAATTAGAAGAATTAAGTGTAATTGAAATCATCATATTAGCTTTCATTTGGGCCTTAATTCAGTACAAAATCTTTGCCAATGGTAATAACCCACTCTCAATTTTTGCCATACCGATTAATCAATTAGCATACAGTCAAGCAAGTAATGCTGACATAAAAGAACTTTTAGCAATAATAGGGTCACCTGGTTTGGAAATTTTGATTGTGTGCTTCAATATTCTCATCGCAAACTTAATTCATGTTTATAATTTTTCAAACTCACAAGCAAAAATGTTTTATACAAATCAAGCTTCCCATGGAATGATTGAAATAAACTCACTTGCAAAAAATTTATTTAACCTAGCTCTACTAATAATTCTCTTCACAGGAATCAAGCTGAGCAACTTCAATCAAAGTAAACTTGAAGCAATAAACCCTATCTCAATAAGACTAATCCAAGCAAACCTCGATAGAAAAGACACTAGAGCTGATTTAAATAACCTAATGAATATTATTAATAAGCAAAAACTACTCTCGCTAAAAGGTCTAAGTGAGTCTAAAAGTGATTTGTTAATATGGTCAGAGGCAGGTATACCTAGTTCAGATGGAACTGAGCTCACCACAAGCCTTTTAAGCAGCTTAGCTGAACACTATGAAAGCTTCCTATATGGAACTTATAGAGAAGATGGACTCAGTACCTTTAATAGTCTAAGTCTTATAAATTTTGAGCAAGGACTTGAGCAAAATTACAATAAAGAGTTTTTAGTTCCTTTTGGGGAGTACACTCCTTTAATTAATTTATTCCCAACACCGATTAAGCGTCTTGCTCATAACACAATAGGCTCTGGATTTGATGCTATGAAAAGTAAACAAAAACTTTTAAAGCTGAAGCAAGAAAAGATAAGGTTTGCAAGTTCGATTTGCTTTGAATTACTCTTCCCAAAACTAACAAAAGAACAAGTCAGTAAGGGAGCTCAATTTATAGTTAATATCAATGACCTTTCTTGGTTTTCAAATACGATAATAAATGATTTATTTTTAGCTGTAGCTAAGGTAAGAGCTCTTGAGCATAAAAAAGAACTAATACTAAGCTCAAACTCTGGTTACTCAAGCTTAATTTCAGCAGAGGGAGAAATAGTAAAGTTAAGCCCACTGAATAAAGAAGCTCACCTAGACTTTATGTTAAGCCCCAATAACTGTAAAACTTTCTATAGCCGCTATGGTTGGTAAATCATTAAGCAGTTACTAGAGACATATTGTCAACTATAGCCTGACCAAACTCTGAGCACTTAAGAAGAGTGGCTCCTTCCATCTGTCTTTCAAAGTCATAAGTAACTGTTTTATTTTGAATAGCCTTCTCTAAAGCTTTCTCAATCAATCTAGCAGCTTCATCCCAGCCCATAAATTCAAGCATCATAACTCCAGAAAGAATTACTGAGCCTGGATTAACTTTATCAAGTCCAGCGTATTTAGGAGCAGTACCATGAGTAGCTTCAAATATCGCTTGCTCATAACCAATATTTGCTCCTGGAGCAATACCTAAGCCACCAACCTGTGCTGCTGCTGCATCTGATAAGAAATCACCATTTAAGTTCATAGTAGCAAGAACTTGGTATTCATCAGGTCTTAAAAGAAGTTGTTGAAAAGCGCTATCGGCAATCCTGTTACCTAAAACGATCTTATCACCAGCTTCAGCTCCATCCCAGATTTCCTCTTCAGTAATAACCTTATCAGCATATTGTTCTTTCACTAACTCATAACCCCAGTCTCTAAAAGCACCTTCTGTGTACTTCATAATATTACCTTTATGAATTAAGTGAACTTTTTTAAGACCTTTTTTAATAGCATAATCAATTGCTGATTTAATTAATCTCTGAGAGCCCATTTTTGAAATAGGCTTAATACCGATCCCTGAAAGATCTCTGAGTTGTTTCTCAGGATTAAAAGAATTAACTAATTCAATAATTTTATTAGCTTCATCAGAACCAGATTCAAAATCAAATCCAGCGTATACATCTTCAGTATTCTCTCTAAATAAGGTAATATCAAATTTATCTGGACGCTTCATAGGTGAAGGTACACCTTGATACCACTTAACAGGTCTAACACATGCGAAAAGATCAAAAATCTGTCTGAGAGCTACATTCAAACTTCTAATACCACCACCTACTGGAGTAGTAAGAGGTCCTTTAATCGCTAAGGAATATTCTTTAATATCATCAATAGTCTTTTGTGGAAGCCATTCACCTGTTTGATCAAAAGCTTTCTCACCCGCTAAAATTTCTTGCCATTCGATTTTCTTTTTACCATCATAGGCAATCTTCACCGCTGAATCTAGTACATGCTGAGAGGCTTTCCAGATATCTGGTCCGATGCCATCACCTTCAATAAATAAAACTATAGGGTTATCACTAAGTTGTGCTTTACCATCTTTAATAATTACTTTATCAGCCATAATTTTTGCTATACCCTAAACAATTTAATAGCCAACATTTCTTAATCAAAGAATTAGAATATTCTGGATTTATTTTAAATTAAGATTCGATTAAGAGTATTCTTAATTCTTTATTGAAAAAGCAAAAGGCTCCCAATGGGAGCCTTTTGCAATAAATATTTCAAGTATTTTAATTACTGTCCTTGACCTAAAGAGAAACCAGGTTTCTCATCAAAATAGTAAAGACCTTCAGACTTTATGAAATCAAATCCAGCTTTATTTACTCTATCTAATAAAGCAATGATAGTATCTTGAGATACTTCAGATTTTTGGTCTTTAGCCATGAACCTACATCTCCAGTGATCTGTACAGAAAGTTTCTGGTTGACCATTAGGGTAAACAGTTAAACCACGGTTACTGATCATGATAAGTTCGATATCATCGTTACCACACGCTTTAAGTGAATCACCAAGCTTGTTTGCATCACGATCTTCACAGTATAAGAAGACATCAGTTCCTACTAATTTTCTAGAATCAGCTTTCTTGCCAGAAGTTTTAACAGCGATAGGCTCAGACTTTTCATACTCAACTTTCTTTAAAGTAGTCGGCTCTTGTCCGATTCTTTCGATAACAGCTTTAGCGAATTCTTTAGTTCCTACTTTTTCTTTACTTACACCTTCACGGAAAATATCATAAGTATGGACACCATCTTCCATAGTTTTTAACCAAGCGTTATGAACCTTAGTCGCGATGTCACCTTGACCGATGTGAACAAGCATCATAACTGCACCAAGTAATAAACCTGATGGATTAGCCATGTTTTGACCAGCTCTTCTTGGAGCAGAACCATGGATAGCTTCAAACATAGAAATTTCTTGACCGATATTAGCTGAACCAGCAAGACCAACTGATCCCGTGATTTGAGCAGCTACATCAGAAAGAACATCACCATAAAGGTTAGGCATAACGATTACATCGAAGTTCTCTGGAGTGTCAGCCATCTTAGCTGCACCAATATCAATAATCCAATGCTCAGCTTCGATCTCAGGATACTCAGGAGCGATTTCATCAAATACTTTATGGAAAAGACCATCAGTAAGTTTCATAATATTATCCTTAGTGAAACAAGTTACTTTTTTACGGTTATATTTCTTAGCGTATTCGAATGCATAACGAATAATCTTCTCAGTACCAGGTCTTGAGATTAATTTAAGACACTGTGTAACTTCGTATGTTTGCTGGTGTTCAATACCAGCGTATAAATCTTCTTCATTTTCTCTAATGATTACAACATCCATGACAGGGTGCTTAGTAGAAACGAATGGGTGATAAGACACACAGGGACGGACATTAGCATACATTCCTAAAGTCTTTCTAACAGTAACGTTTAAACTTTTAAAACCACCACCTTGAGGTGTAGTTATAGGAGCTTTTAAGAAAACTTTAGTTCTTCTTAGTGAATCCCAAGTCTCTTGAGAAATACCGGCAGATAATCCTTTTTCATAAACCTTTTCTCCGATTTCAACATCTTCGATATCAAGCTGAGCGCCAGCCGCAAGAATAATATCAAGTGTTGCTTGCATAATTTCAGGGCCTATAC
>CALBDR010000169.1 GCA_937927525.1 uncultured Candidatus Melainabacteria bacterium | reverse complement strand
GTCTTTAATAACATCGCCACTTAAATTGTCCATAAAAGCATCAATATCTTCTTGCTTGTATTCTGCGAAGTCATACACTTCGTCTTCGCTTGCAAGCTTATCAAGACAGCTAATTAACAAGTAGTAATTTGTTAGAGGATCTTTCGGATCCATTCTGATTATACGAATAAACTCGTCGATAGTAGGTATCGCAGGAATAGCGTATAATCATCAGTTACTTTAACTTCATTAGTATGTTCTGAATCCTTTGTAATCTTTACTTTATTAATGTCGATTTCAAGTTGTACTTGCTCATCAGTTTCTGGATCGCGAATGTTAAAAGTTATACTGTTGTTAACTGATCGAGATCTCAATATAAGAAGAACGTATTCAAGATCAAACATCGCGAGTGTTGAAACATCTTTGTCGATCAAGCAATTATTGACGACTTGCTTTGCCGCTAAAACTTCTTGTTCTGCGTCTTCGCTTTCTGAAGCCACCAAGAGAATCTTTTCTTCTTTTACTGTAAATGGCCTGTACTTAACTCTTTCACCGGTAGAAGGAAGCTCAAGTTCCATAATCGGTAAATCAATTTTAGGCAATCCCATTCTATAATACTCCTATAATATAAACTATCGCACTACACGTTTAAGTAGTCGGTTTTAATTTTGATTTTACGTCTCCAGTATTTCTCTCTGGAAATGAGGCTGACAAGTTTCCGAAAGAATTACGAACTCTATTTAATCTATTTACAGCATCTTGAATACTCGTTGGCTTGCCCGAACCTAATGTCTGTTGCACCACCCCTGCGAATCCAGCGAGATCTCCAAGAGCTTCAAGTATTCCACCGCGGCCGCGTCCGCTTGGGGCTCCTGATCTGTCACCAGAGAAATAGATTTCATCGTAAGCAAAAGAAACTGGAAGAGTCAGGAATGAATCATTTTGTTCCCAAGCGAGATCAAGCTCTCCTACGTTAAAAGGATAGCACTTATCTAAAACCACCTCGTAATACCTACCGTTAGAAGCGCTTTCTGTCGAGTAATGCTTTATAGTAAGCCTGCAAGAATATTCGTCTTTGAAACCTATTTCTTGTGGAAGCATCCCGTTTCCATTTGGGTCGCCATCTATAGCCCCAAAGGAACCGCCTCTAGAGCTGTAGTTTACGACTCTCTGTATCCAGTTATGAAAGAATGTTAGGATTTCGTGGTCTGAATCTACAAGAAATATAGCGCTGAATGGAGGATTGTTTACGCCAACTGGGAATGTTTTTGGTCTTTGCGCAACAGCAGTCATTTGCTGAGTTTCGAGTTCAACACCAGGAAAGTTTGCAGATTTGCAGAAAAAACTAAAATCAGCTATAGGGTCTATGTTTGAATTTGTTTCTTTATATTTGTACACATTGACTTCAAACAAAGAAGGACGAGCAGGACCACCATACTTATCAAACGTTGATTTAAACCTGCTTATGTTGAATGACATTATGTTATCCTCTTAGTGCTATTCTTCTAGAATCAGCATATACTTTCTGCTTATTAGCTCCAACAAACTGAGCAGTTGGTAGAAATAAAGCGACGTCCCATTCAGCTGGATTAATATAGATCAAAGGAGTTTTCATGTGGTTTGTGAGATAGTGCTTAACAGTCGGCTTAAAAAATCTGAACTTAGAAGCGCTATTTAATATCTCGTATGAAATCTTTAACCTAGTATTCTCATCATAGTCTTTGTTATTTGTCGCGCTATAAAGAGCGTCCATTAACTGTGCTCTTAATGTCGGTGGCAAATAGTGAAAGTTAATGCCGAGAATTCCGCCTTTAGCTTTATTTATCGGAAATATGAGAGGATACCTATCGTAGTACGGAAGTGTGTCTTTGTGCTTAGGGTCGTACTTAAACGTGTACATGTTTCCTATGATAGGAGTTTTTGTGGTTCTATCTGCGGTTCTTGTAGAAGTCAGACTTTCACCACTGACTTTTCTTGCGGTGCTACCAGACTTAACCATCTTTTGAGCTTGGGCTCTGTACCACTCTCTCGCCTTAGCAGTACGAGCAGGTACTTGCCCTTGCC
>CALBDR010000168.1 GCA_937927525.1 uncultured Candidatus Melainabacteria bacterium | reverse complement strand
GAATATGAAAAGCTCGTAGAGGAGGATGAATTTATGCATATGCCAATTTACTCTATCGGGATGAGGAGAACTAAAATAGGGTTACTTGAAATAGGTTTAATGCCTCATTTCAATTCTCCCAATATGAATATATTAGTGAAAAGTGGCCAAGGTCCTAATAAAGAGTTTTCTGGGGTAACCTTAGAGCCGTTCGGAAACTCTTTACTCAGAGATCCTGCACCTAACTCAGATGAAGAGAATGCAAGAATCCGAGAAAATGACAGAATAAGAATAGAAGCAAGTAAACTAAGTATAAAAAAAATGTTAGAACATTTAGATTCAGCTGTTAGGCTTGAGCCTCATCAGGCATAACTTTCTGAACAGTCACATCTTTTAATTGAAATCCACGCTCCCTCCCAGCTACATGCACAAAGGCATCCTCCTTCGCATTTACTTTCTTAATTTCTGGCGCCGTTAAAGAATCTGGCAGGTGCATTCAATTTATAGTTTTTGGTTTAGGACGCTGAACAAGTTCCTGCCTCTTTATTATAGGAAAAGGAAAATTTTTAGAAACATCGGAATTAGCCAAAGTATGCGCTAAAAACGCTGCCGTTAAACTATCAAACAAAACCACACAAATATTTTACATAAATATAAAAAAAGCTTCTATTAAATTAATTAAATCTAGAGAAAATCATGAGAACTAATATCAAAGCAAGTCGATTATAATATAAGTATAACTACTACTTAAAGAAGATTAGTAGAAAGAACTATATGAGTGTCGAATTAAAATTAGATCTAGACATAAAAATCGATCCCACCAGCCAGCTTCCCTTATTAAGCGAGCAAAGCAAAATCCACGAACTAATTTCTTCATACTTACACTTACCATATAGTGCAGTCGAGTATGGATGTGGAAAGCGCTGTAGTATTATCATCAAACAACTCACTAAAATCGGTATCAGCCCACACGCAATAAAAAGAGGCATGATTATAGAAAAAGACTTGAGTGCAGAAATGCTCAAAGAGCAAGACCCTGAAAAACGTGAGCATGCATTAGTAGCTAAAAACCCTCTTCATGGATTAATAGACTTTAAAGACCAAGCTCTTCTAGAGAAGATTAGAGAAACCGGTGCAGAAATAGACCTGGAGAACCGTCTCATTAAAATCAAGCAATACTCACTCTCTAACCAGAAAGAAGTAGACTTTTCACTCGCTAGAAGCCATATATTCACCTTGATTTCTTTTTGGGATAAAGAAAAACAGGAAATCACTGAACTCGTCGAAGATCCCTCACTGAATATTAAACATATGTTCCCTGCTCACGAACTGAGAGCTATGCTCTCTTCTCCAGAAGCAGCTATCTTTATAGCTAGACTTTCTGACAAATTTACGCTTAGTGAGCATCACCTAACAGCCTCTCAGCAAGAAGAATACCGTGAATTAACTAAGCAGTCACTAGTGGATGCAGATTTAATTAGAGTATTTTTAAATCATCCACCCATGCTAAGCATAGGAGATCCAGAGACATGGACCTATGCAAACAATATAGATGGTTTCTATAAACCCAATCCTAGTGTCGCTGACAAGAAACACCTCGCTATCCAAGAGAAAATCACAGAGCTAGATCTCAGCGAACAAGAGCAAATGCTGAATGATTTAATAACAAAAGATGCGATCTGGTCAGAGAAACAACTAGCTCCTCTGACTAAACTAGTGAACACTGTCACCAAGCACCATGCACTAAGTCATTTATCAAAGCTCCTAGAAGAAAAGCAGAAGCTTCATAACTGCCTTGAGGACGAAAGCTCTCTAGATAAACTCCATGGTCTAGGCTTAAGACTTAGGGAAAGAATCGACACTCTAGCTGAGCTAAGTATCAACCCTGAAGGCATCATAGATGCCCGCAGCCTAAACCCTCAATTCATCAAAGCTGCTATTGGACTCATAAAACAGATGAATCAAGCAAAGATGCTGGTTTTCGTAGACAAAGTAGCTAATATACATGGCATACTCTGCTCAGAGCAGGATAAAGCTCTCTTTATCGAGGGGAAACTCAGCACAGAAGAGTTATGCAGCAAAGCACTCTGCTATCACTCACATATAGACACGGTTCTGGACGCAGGAAAATATGATGGTAGGCTGGGAGTACTCTCTGGAGTAGAAGTTGCTCATACACTAAGTGATTTGAGACAAGGGAGTGATCTGAATATCGATAAAAATTTAAGCAAACTACCACTGATGGTTTCCGCTTTCAGTAATGAAGAGATGAGCTTTACTGGAGCAGGAGTATCTATGCCAGGCAGTAGTGCTATCGCTGAAATCGCAAGCCCAGAACAAGTCTATAAAATGATTAATGCTGAAGCCGAGCTCTACGGTGACAGAATGCTTGCTCTCTTAGAAATACTTTTAGAAGCTTCTGAGAAAGGGGATATCGAATTAGCTCATAAAATAAGTGAATGTTTAGAAGATCTCCCTGAGCCTAGTAATTTCTTCCCTAAGCAAATGCTAGAGAGACATTCCGAGCAAGCAGGTTCACTTTTCAAAGCTTCAGTGCCAAATATACATGCAGAAGCAATCATGGGAATCTACCAAGAAGACTATATTATCACCGGCAGTCGCTCTGAGCAAGCAGCTCTAGCACTGGTCTATAAGCTAAGAGATATCCAAGAAAATGACAATAAGTTCAGAGAGATGAGAGTCACGAATGGTGTCTTAGAACATCTGGTAAGACCCGAGCAAGCAAGCGAGCTTAGTTTCGCTGAAAATTATTCTATACAGGGAGCAAGAAACCATGCAGGGGCAACTTCTTTAGAAAATCGTTTCGACCCTTTCGTAGCAGCAGCTAAACTATGTAATTACTTCTACGAACTCTGCAGAGAAGAGAGCTTAGAGCCTAGAATCGGTTCCATAGAACTTAGTCCGGGACTTAGTCGTAATGTCATCGCCGAATCTATGAAGCTCTGTCTTGCAGTGCAGCCTGGCAAATGTAGTCAGGAGCAGTGGCAAAACCTAAAAATAAAAATGCGAAGTCTGCTTTTCGATCTCATCGATAAGGATCTATTATCATGGCAGAATAGCCCTAAAGCTGAAATGAGCTTTAGCTCAAAGCTAAGACTTAGTTTAGATCTAAGATTTGCCCAAGAGCAAGATAAACTAGAATACCTAAATGCTATCAAGAAAGTATTTGATGAAATTAGTGAAGAGTACAAAGTCGATATAGAAAGAAGTGTAGAGCAAGAGTTAGATGCTGTTAGGCTCGATGAAGCTAAGTATGCAAGCCTAATGATGGATCAGAGCATCGGTGGGAGTCACAATCCTAATGAAGCACAGCATAATAAAGTAATTTTAATCGGGACAATCTTACAGCTAATAATTTATTTCGAACTCGCTCAAGATCCAGAAAGGGCAATCTATGATTTAGTGAAAGAAACTATCCCTGAAGAGTGGAAAAATAAAATCGGTCCTTTCTGCTCTGGTGCTCTACACGACACCTGTAATCTAGTTAAGGGGCTCAATAAGAGAATGAAATCACCATGTTAATAGGATTACTTAGTTTTAAAAGCTTGATACTTGGAGCTCTTGCGCTAGTCACTATAGAGTTTATGATTTTAATTTTCCTTGCATGGAAAGAAATGAAGAGTGGTGATTTATGGTAGAAGAAATTGAGTCTAGAACTGGTTATTTTACCCTTAACTGGCAAGATGAATCCAGAGATGAGCTTGTTAAAGATTGTTTTTATAAACTAAACGATTCGAATGGCTTAATTATTTATCGGGGAAGAAGCTCTAGCTCTTTTATTTCAGGAAAAGAAAATGGAGAGTATAACTATAGTGTTTTCTCCGAATGCCCGAACTCTAGTATCACTAAAATAAATGACTTTAGCGTGAGGGTAAACCACTATTCTAAAAATATAGCTTTTAGTTTTTTTGGAATAGGTTTCCTAGCTTTTATAGTTCTATGCGCAGTCATAATTAAGGAGTCAATAAAAGGAACTTAGCTAAGTAAATGGAAAACACTCTTCAAGACAGTCATAGTTTTTTAATTTCCCCTTACCTTGCAGCTGGGCTTCTTGCAGGTTTCAGTATCCTGTGGATAGGACTTGGTTTTTACTGGGGGCGTAAAAATAAAAGCTATGAGGATTTCAGTGTCGCTGGGCGTAATATAGGACTTGCATTAGGTTCAGCTACAGCAGTAGCCACCTGGGTTACCTCTAATACTACGATGATGGCTCCACAATTCGCAAGCCAGATGGGAGTTATAGGCATGCTCGCTTACAGCTCTGCTGCCATAGGACTTTTTCTTTTCGCTCCGCTCGCTAAACGCATAAAAGCATTAATGCCAGAGGCTGTTACCAGCGGTGATTTCATGCGCTTACGTTACGGCAAAAGTACCTGGCTTATTTATCTTATTATCACCCTATCTTACAGTATAATCTGGCTACTAAGCATGGCTATGGCTGGAGGAATAGTCTTAGAGACTCTCTCTGGAATCCCTTATGCGATAGGGCTCACTGTAATTCTACTCGTCTGCGTACTCTACACCCTTAGAGGCGGGTTATATGCAGTCATCGGCACTGATTTCATCCAGACTCTAATCATACTCCTAGGTGTAGTAGTAGTAGCTTACTCCATAGTCTCTAAAGTAGGTCTAGAACCGATTTACCATCAGCTAGAGAAGCAGCAACCAGAATTACTAAATCTCCTCCTACCAGCATCTATTATCGCTATCTTTAATAATTTATTTTTTGGGATAGGGGAAGTAGTTCATAATAACGTCTGGTGGAGTAGGGTCTTTGCCTTCAAAGAAGCTGTAGTAGATAAAGCCTTTTATCTAGGAGCTCTCATATGGCTTCCTATTCCTATCGCAGCTGGCTTCATCGCACTTGCAGCAGGAAGTCTCTCGATAAATGTCCCTAGTGCTGATATGATAGGACCACTCATCGCAGCTCAGATACTAGGAAAGACTGGAGCAGTGATAATATTCGTGGTGATTTTTTCGTCTATCGCATCTAGCATAGACAGCTTGCTAGCAGCAAGCTCTGACTTGATCACAGAAGATATTTTCCATAAACAAATCAAGCCAGATGCTACTGATAAAGAGCTACAACGTTTTTCACAAATAAGTATTATCGGCTTAGGGCTTCTAGCCTGGCTACTAGCTTTAGCTAGAGTAGATACTCTTGCAAATGTACTTTTCTTCGCTGGACCTCTAGTCGCAAGCCTTATCTGGCCTATCATAGCTGGGCTCTACTGGAAAAGTATGAATTCTAAAACTGCTTTGCTTGCTATTTTGCTTGGCACTAGCCTTGGCTTGATTACATACTTTCTCTATGCATGGTATGCAGCTACTCTAGTAGCTGCGATTAGCTCGATGATAGTAGTATTTATCGGTACAGCTATTCAGAAAACCATTAAGGTTGGTAGATCATCAACAAAAAGTTTTCAAAAGCAATTGAAACTGTAATCAATTGCTCTTAAAATAGTATTAAAAACTAGCTTAGGGAGTGAATCCATAATCCCTGGGATAACCAGTGCATTTGGTTCATGGTCATTTGCTCTAACAGCACCGATTAGTGAATAACCTTTATAAGTTCTGCTGTAATCCTCTTGTTCATTTTTAAGTCTTTGGATTTCACCATCATAGTCATATAATGGGCAGTTATCACTATCTAGATGAATATTCATCTGCTGGTATAGTTCTTTACTGGGCTTATAACCTGTTAAAGTCAGCTGTTTATCAGTTGGAATTTCAACAGTATTCCCATTTCTCAACTTCACCAAAGTTACTTTATCTTCTAGACTTCGCTTCCATTCTATAACATCTGAGATTATGTTATTATCCTCTAACGCTTTCATATAAGCTTCTCTAGCTGGAGCTATATCTCCTTCTAAATCAACTAAGTTAGACTTTTTCAAATCTCTAAAAACTCGATATTCCCGACCTTCATAATCAATGTATTGATCAGGGTTTTGAACACTTGCTTCTGGGTAATGAGTTAGAACTTTATATTTAATATTACAACCCCTACTATTACACTCATGAATTTGCATCAGCATTTCGATAGTACTATTACCTAATCCAATTAAAGTCAAATGTTTATCATTTAAGCTTTCAGCTTTCTTGTCCGAGATTTGGATTTGCCACCTAGAACCAGATAGCTCAGGGGTAGATGTTTTCATAGGAGCATCTTCAGCGCTTAGATCCATAGGTTGTCCTAAACCTAGAGCATTAATAACGATAGGTGCTTTAATAGATTTTAGTTCTGAATTTTCGTCTATATACTTCACTTCATGCTCAAAATCTCTTGCTTTAACAGTTTTAATCTTTGCTTTAATAAGATCAGGCATTGAAGACCAAAAATAATTTTTTATTCTTTCACCATTTATATCTTTCTTACCATTTACAACTTGCTCTAAAAAATCAATAAGCTTAGCCCCAGAACCTTGTTGCCCAGTAGAGGCTGGAAGCCTAATCCCAAGGAAATTAATATTAAAAGGATTATTAATAGTACCTTTACTTAAAGAATTCATCTTCCAAACACCATTGAAT
>CALBDR010000167.1 GCA_937927525.1 uncultured Candidatus Melainabacteria bacterium | reverse complement strand
AGTAGGATTTGAGCTAATCCTCTACATACTGTCTCGACTTCCGGAAGTTCTGGCATTATGATTATTATAGATTTTCTTGATGTATCTGTTAATACTTTTCTTGCTAAAATCATATATATGCACAGATACTACAGATTAAAAGATTATTTGAATGATCGCTTCGGTGGTGGTGTGCATCGTGTAACTTTAGAGGGTGGATTTACTTGTCCTAACCGTGATGGAGTGAAAGCTGTCGGTGGTTGCACTTTCTGCACTGACGATGGATCTTCTTCTGGTGCTAGAAATCCAGCTGATACTATTGCTGCTCAGCTAGCTGATGGTATCGAAAAGCAAGGAAGGCGCTTCGGTGTCGATAAATTTATCGCTTATTTTCAGTCTTTTACTAATACTTATGCTGATGTTCATTATCTTAGAAAACTTTATGATCAAGCGATAACAGATGATAAAGTTAAAGTTCTTGCTATTGGAACCAGACCTGACTGTGTGCCAGAGGAAGTTATAGATTTATTTGAAGAATATACGGCTAAGGGACTTGAGTTATGGATAGATATTGGAGTTCAGACGGCTCATAATCAAACTTTAGATATTATTAACCGTGCTCATACTTTTGAAGATTTTCAGGACGCTGCTAGGCGTCTTAAAGCTAGAAATAATCCTCTGCTTAGAATCTGTACTCATGTAATTTTAGGCTTACCTGGAGAAACTCCAGAGATGATTCTAGAGACAGCTGAAAAGCTAGCTGAAGAGCCGATAGATGATATCAAAATTCACCAGCTTTGCATATTTAAAGGAACTCCAATGGAAATAGATTACCTGAATGGTGAGCTCGATACTTTTCATAGAGATGAATATATTCAGCTACTTGCTGGTTTTATCGCTCGTATGCCTCGTAATGTAGTTATTCAGAGGGTTATGGGAGAAGGTAAAATTGGTGAGTTGCTTGCTCCAGAGTGGGCAGATCACGGTATGAAGAATAAATTTTTAGATGCTTTCCATCAGTATCTGGAAGAGCATAATATCAGTCAAGGTTCACTGATTAAAGAAGCCTATTAATTAATTCTTTTTTTAGATTGTTTTCCTCTTCGCTGGATTTATCACTGTTAATCATATTTAGCAGTTCTTCAATTCTTTGAACTTTGTCTGATTCTGTAATTACTTGCGTTAGAATACCATTATTATAAACCTTGAATTTTATTTCTTTATTATTGTTTGTAAATTTAATTAAGGAGACTTGGGTGTTCCCTGGTGTTGAGAGAGTACTTCTGCGAATGAAACTTATAAATTTTTTGGTATTAGCATTTGGTTTTTCTTCATTAATTGCTTTTTTGTTATAGGTTATTGCAAATGATTCTGAATTATCATTAAAATATATGTGAGTTAAGTAGTAATTTACAAATAAATCTTTGATTTCTATTAAATCACTTAACTTGTTTTTTATTAACCTATGACTAGCTTGCTCGTAGTTAGCCCCTTTAACTAAGCATGCATCAATGATATGAAGTAGCTTAGAGTTATCATTAGTATTTTCTTGTAAAAAAGAGCTATATTCTAGTAGATAACTCAAAATTGCTGTTGAAATTTCTCTCGACTTTTCTTTATCGTTCTTTGATAAATCTTTTAATTTAACTTGAATTAATTTTTCTGCAGCATCAAAGTCATTGGAATTATTTAATGTATTTATAAGAGATTTTTGGCTATTACTTAAATCAAAAGAATTTGCAGAGAAGGAGTTGAATTCATTCTTTTCACCTATTTCATTAAGAATGTTTTCAACTTGTTCTTCGAATGGGGCATCATTAGCCCACCCAGCTGTATCACGATGACCACCACCTCTATAGGCATTAGTGGCTATTTCACCTGCGTGGAAGTGAGCAACTTCATTTGAAGATTGTCTTAAGGTCATCTTTATAGGGTTTTTATCATTGACATTATAGGGCTTTTGTTCAATACCTAAAATAATAAAATCTATATCATCTCCTAAATGACCAAGTTCACTTTTAAGTAGCTCTGCATCTTGTAAGTTTGGATTACCGATACTCTCTAGCTCTTCAAGACTGATAAATGAACTAAGAAATTTCCAACCATTTTTTTCATGAACTTTTGCATTGTTAATGCCTTGGAAAAATAAAGATAGTGATTTTTCATCTTCGCATTGGAAGTGGCTTGTAAGAGCCTCAAGGTTTAAGAGCTGATCTTTTTTTTGATGTAAAGTACTGTCTTTTAAGTAATTTAATATTTTGAAAAATTCTCTAACCCCTCTAACTCTTTCCAAGCCAAAGCTATCCGAGATTAGTGTGAAAGCTAAAAGGTCTCTCATTCTTTTGTCTAAGTTGATGAGCTGGTTTTTTTCTAACCATGGACGATTAATAAAAAAATCTTTAGTGACACTATTTAATTTTAGAATCGTTGAAAGTACCATCGCTCCAGTACTTGGTGCGGTGGGTAGTACGACATTATATGACCCGAAGTTAGTGTCATCAGTCCCTTCTTGATGATGGTCAAGTTTAATGATGTTTATCTCGTTATTTAAAGTCCTTGCTTGCTCTCTTAGAGCTATTAGAAGGTCATCTATAAAAGTATCATTAACACCAAATCTATAAACATCTAGGTCTGAAGTGTCTGGTGAGATTACCATATCTGGACTGAATTCAAGAATAGCTTGAAGAGCTTGATCTTTTTTACCTCTATTCCAGCTTATAAACTCAACTTCCTCTGGAAACAGAAAAGACCATTTATGAGGAATTTTATCTATAGGTGAAGCTATGTTCACTTTTTTCCCGAGTGATCTTGCAAGCCTTGTTAGCATTGCTGCTGAACCTAAGCTATCTCCATCAACATTTTTAGGGCTTAAAATTAAAATTTTATCTGAAGAAAGAATAGATTTGAGGTAACCCTTTTCGTTTCTTGCATTTTCATTATCTTTAAAGTAAACAAAATTTTCCTCAAAGGTTTCCATCAATGGCTTGAAGATATTCTCATCTTCTTTTATATTCCAAATAGAAAATTCTTCGGTGTTTAACTCTTGGACTTGTTGTGCTTTGGATAATCTATATATCAATCCATCAAGAAACTCTGGAATCTGTGACTCTATTTCATTTTTAAGCTTTTTATCTAAAACTTCAATAGACTGACTGATAGCATGGATTTCCTCTTTGAGGTGATCATTATCAATTCCCGTCGATTCAAAGTCCATAATCTTACATCTAAATTATATTATGGAAATTATACTTGTGCTGGGGATTAGACATTTTTAGGGATATCCAGCATCATTAAAATTTTATCGTCGTACTGCCAGTATCTGTTTTTCGGGAAGAAGCCTGCCTCTAAAGCTTGTTGCCTGAGATAGTTTGGTGCAAGTGCACGATTGGGGCGATTAAAATTAGTTGGAGCATTATTAAAGAATAAATTGAACTTGTTGGTCCAAGAACATAGATTCTTTGCTACTAGAATTATTAAGCCTGGGCGTATAACTAGAGGAGCTAAGCTTAATAAAAATTCTTTTAAGTTATCACTGGCTTCTAAATCTAAGTCAGCAACTACATAAGTAAAAGCTTTCTCTGTTTTCGTGAGCCCTAAATCTTTTAGTTTACTAGTTTTTCTTTGAAGATCTTCTAAGCTGAGTTCAGGTATTTTAGTTACTAGGTTATTCTCAGAAAGCATCTCTGTTATTGCTTCTTGCTTATTACTTAGGTGAAGTACTGTTTGACCAGTTTGAACTTCTTTCCTGATTTTTTTAAGCATTAGGCGGGGGAAGTGTTCTTTACTTTCTAAAGTTTCTTTGTTAGAAGATTCTAAAATTGTTTGCATCATTATAATTATAAAGCTTCCTGCTTTAATTAAGTTGCAAGTGTATTAAAGTTATTACCGTTGTAATCAATAGGTCTATCCGGTTTATTAAACTGTTTAATGTTAGTTTTGTTCTTAACAAGTTTACTTTGCCTTGTGTCAAAGAAAGAAGATGTAATATCAAGCACAGCGTTACCCATAGGGTTCCATGTATAAGCATCCCCATAAGGGCTAAAAGCTTGAGTTACAGTACTGTCATTTATTATTTTATTGGGAACATGATTACTTATACCGTAACTGTATTTGTTGGCTTCTCTTTTTGCCTTTGCTAATTTTCTTTGACTACTATTCATAGCGTCTTGTCTTTGACTGTATGTCGGACCTGCACCATTGAAGTGATTATTAGCTCTTGCCCCGTCAGCTCTGTTTGCAGACATAAGTGTATATGCATCTTTTGCGTGTTTATGATTTTCGTTAATATTTAGCCTGACTCCATTTGGGGTAATCATGGAAACTAATTTTCCATTTTTTGTCATTTTTACAAAGCCATTTGATGCTGATATTGAATACTCGCCATTTGATTGAGTGTAGAATGAGTCTGGGTGTTCACTGGAAGGCTTATGCTGAGCACCTTTTATATTTACAACTACGCCACTAGGCATTCTTAATTCTTCACTAGAAGAATCTTGCTCTGGGAGAAATTTGAGTGTTTTATCACCTATTGTTATGGTTTGTGTGGTTAATTGATCAAATGGTATTCGTCCATTTATTCTTCTTCCAAATGCAGCTCTGAATAATTGTTCATTTTCTTTCTCTATTGTTGCATCAGATTTGAGCACTGGGTCAAGGCTTTCATATTCTCTTTGGGCTTGTGTATATTCTTCTGGGCTTGAATAATTTTCTGGATTTGTCACATACTCTAACTTACCTTGAAGTGATTTTTTCATAGCTTGAGTAGTTTCATAGAGAGCAGCTTCTAGTGTAGATTCTAATTTCATCTCTTTTTCTTTAATTACTTTAAACGCTTGCTTTATGATTTCTTTAGGCTCTGTTGATGTGTATTCTGATTCTACTCTGCGAGAAAGATTTTTGGATAAGATTTCTAAAAATTCATCGCGTGAAGTCGTTTTCCTAAATGGCTCAGAGTAGTTATCGTAGGTCATTATTAGAAGCTGCTCTACTGGATCTTTAGATGTTTCAGTATCATTACTAAGGGTTTTAGTTAAAGCTTCTCTGGTTGAGTCAAGGCCATCTTGATTTGTGGGAGTACTTAGTTGAGATAACTGTTTGAACATATTTTCTAGTTGAGTTTTATTTGGATTCATGTCCATGGTTTCTATGTCTTTTTTTATATCTTCTGCACTTCGCTTACTTTTTGGAATATCGTAACTTACTGAAAAAGTTATTCCTCCAAAAGAACCTTCATCTGCCTTTAAGATTCTTTGGTGAGGTGCATTAGGGTTATTGTAGTACTCTCTTATGAAACTACCTGCTTCAGATTTTGATTTGACTTGCCTGATTTTATATGGGCTCTTAGCTAGTATATGAAAGACCATAGATTCACTGTCATTATTTTTTTCATAAGCTAAGTTTTGAAGCTCATCATTATCAAGAAGATTCATCTCCTTTATTAGTGATATTTTCATATCTGAACTTAAAGTCCGTAATTTCAAAATTAAATCAAGTGCACCATGCATTAATTTACCAATACCTTTTTTAGCTTCGTCTTCTGAAAAATTATTATTAGCTGAGTTAGATAGGAATGCTCCTAGGCTAAGACCTTTGACGTCTGCCATAATGGCATTTTTAAGTAAGCTTGGTAAGTTTTTATTTTCAGTATCGAAACTAATTAAAGTATTAAATTTTTCAAGATCAGATAAGCCTGGATTATTTAATATTTCAAGGACTGAGTCTGAATACATACTTTGATCAGAAAGACCATTTTCGTAAATTACTGAGAAGTTGCCTTCGGCAGCCCCAGGTTTATAATTATCAGGAATCTTATAAGAAAGAACTTTTTCAGTACTACCTGCATTATTAGCTCTAGAAAAATTTGCAAGGATATTTCCGCCATTAAATAATGGTGCAATAAATAATCTTTTAAGTATTGTTGGTTGTTCAAGGTTAAGTGAAAGATTACCTTTCTCATTAATTTTCTTTTCAAGTTTGCTTAAGTTTGGATTGTGAACAGCAGTATCGGATTGCTGCATAGCAATAGAAGTCATTATTGGATTAGACATGATACATAATTTAGTACATGACCAAGTTCCAGGTCAAGTTATTTAGATAAGTTATTTTTAATGTATCGTTAGTTTTTTGTGATTATGTTAAATGGCGACGATCTACAAAAGTGATCATCCTTGATCTGCTACTCTAAAATCCATCGCTCTAGCATGCCCTTCTAAAGATTCGGCTCTAGCAATTTTAGAGCAGGCTTTAGTAATCTCTTTGAATTCTGTAGACTCACTTTTAATCTGAGAAAAGTCAATAATAGAACTCTTTTTAATAAAATCAGCACAGTGTAGTCCAGATGAAAATCTTGCAGTCCGACCAGTCGGGAGGCAGTGGCTCGGTCCTGCTAGATAATCTCCTAAACTTTCACAAGAATTCGCGCCGATAAAAATCGCTCCAGCGTGTTTTATCTTTCCTATAATTTTTGTTAATGTTTCTTTTCTTAGCTGAATTTCCAAATGTTCAGGTGCATAATAATTTATTAGTTCAGGAATTTCATCTTCATTAACAAGTAAACAAGCAC
>CALBDR010000166.1 GCA_937927525.1 uncultured Candidatus Melainabacteria bacterium | reverse complement strand
CACTAGGTTCCATTGACCGTTTCTTTTTCTCTGCCACTGTGTAGCAGATAATGTTTGGTTTAGCGATCCGCCTAATAGAACATTGAGCATAATTGAGAAAGCAATGCATATTTTATTTAGGTACTGTAACAAGGTCGTAAGCACCTTCACCTAAATTAAATGCTTTCATTAGTTTTAAATACATCTCTGGTTTCATAGTTATCACATCAAAGCGATGTATTTTTTCGTTCCATTGTCTAATGTGGCAATAGTCATCGTAAAGAAGAGCTGAAACATCCTCCAGCTCTCCACTGTTATCCATAATGGTAATTAACGTTTCGTCCATATCAAACTCAACAGTAATCATTTGTATTTCTCGTCATGAGCTTTACCTGTGCCGTAATCACCATCATAGTTGCTTAGAGCTTCCGCTTTCCAACTTAGGTATTGGCCAACACGAGTACCAGGCTTGATACGCATAAGACCAACATTAACATGGAGCACTCCCGCCATAACTCCTTTATATCCTGTATCATAGAGCCCAGAAGTAAGAAAGCACCCATTGCGATTGAGAGTGGAACGAGTAATAACAAATCCTGCTTCATCTGGACCTACCTCAATTTCGTTTTCCATAATTACTTCATATGAGCCAGGATACAAATAGTAGTATCCATCTTCCCATGGCTCAAACTCAGTAGAACCACGATGCACTTTTTGCTCTTCGTCAATAGTAAAGATATTATCTTGAATCTTAAATACTTTGCTTAGACGTAGATCTACAGCATTAGGCTGTATATCCAAAGGCATTACTTTAGTTAAGTAAGAGGTGGCCTTTAAGCCACCAATATTAATCATGCTCATGCTACATATTCCTCAATTACTTTTGATGCATGTATTTTAGCTACTTCCCAGTCAACAGGGCCACTGTTATCTGCATAGCTAACTGGATCTTTTCGACCTAGTTTAATAAATGCTTCAATGCGCTCTACAGAAGATGATGACTTATAGTCAGAATACCATACACCATCATGCTGCATAGGCTTATAAGAAGTATTAGTACGCTTATAAACTTCATCAAAGTCCACACCTAGCTCTTCGCAAAGCTTTTCACCATCCATAAGAATGTCATACTTATCACCTTCTAGATAAGGAGTAAAGTAAGTTACCTTTTCTGCGTCCCAGTTACCTTCACGGAAAGCAACATCATCTGCATCACGGAACTCTTGACGACAATCTGGATAGATTGCATGATCACCAGCATGAATACCGAGAGCAATAGCAGTTTCTTCATCCGTACGCTTTACTACAGATAGAGCAGCTGCTTGAATGATAGATGCAAAGATCTTATTACGATTCGGTACAACTGTTTCTTTCATATTCTCTTCTGCATAATGACCTTCAGGTACTTCAGCGCCGCCAGATACTAGAGCAGATTCTAGAAGATTAGTCAAACCATCTAGCTTAATCACTTGATAGGTAATCTTATGACCAGCATCTGCTAGATAATCTACTAACAGTCGAGCGCGGTCTAGCTCAACTCGGTGCTTCTGTCCATAGTCAAACGATAGAGCTGTAACACGGTCAGCACCTACCTCTGCAATTGAACGTAGTAAAAGAGTAGAGGAATCCATTCCTCCAGATAAAGATACAACAATATTTTCCATTAGTTTCTCCAATATAAAAGCAGTGTGTTATTTAAAGTGGTTAGCTTTCATAAACCACTATTGACGCATAGTCTTAGAAGTTAAGTTGATAGCAGTCGTAATAGGATGCTCATTCAACAGTTCAGGACTTGATGCGCGAATCGGATTAATATCAATACCACCTCGACGAGTATACAAACAGCTTACTACTAGCTCATCTGGATCCAGTAAAGTATCTAAACGTTTATATACACATTCACAAAT
>CALBDR010000165.1 GCA_937927525.1 uncultured Candidatus Melainabacteria bacterium | reverse complement strand
TTTCAAACCTCTTTTATTTTCCTTTACTGGTACATTTTATCGAGGGGGAGCCAGTCTAAAATTGACTCATTATTCTCACCACTAGTAAAACTGACTACTGGATTATTTCCTAAACCCTGAATAACAGTATCTTCCCCTGTACCTAAAATAGTTATTTTCTCTGATTTAAAATCTATGTCTCCGACATAGGTCCCCAAGCCAAGTACAATTAGATCACCATCTGCAGCAGCATCTATAGTTAACTGCAATGAGTCACTAGGGGTAATATTAATAGTCTCAGCTGAAGCTGATACAAAAAGAAAGGAAGATATTAAAGTGAAGAGGATTAACCTAAACATTATTCAAAGATTGGGAAAAACCCACCTGACGCACCAAGATCTGCTATTGAGTTGTCTTCATCTAAATCTTGAGGATCTCCTGCATCTATTGCAGCGCTGTTAGATCTCAATCGCAGATTACGTGCTCTAGAAAGCCTTCTAAATCTAGGGTTCCCAAATATATTATCTGTAAAACTAGCACTTTCGCCAGTAAAATACTCTGAAAAGGTGGTTTCAAAAGGAGTTATCTGATTATTAGTGTAATTAACAGAATCTTCTCCTGATGGGATAAAGAAAACAGAACCTCTTCTATTTCTAAAAAACAAGTTATAACTAATAATTGGACTCTCCGTCTCAGGAATATTTATTACACAAATTCCTCTACCTACATTTCTTCTTCTACTACCATAACTATAATTTACCCAAAAATAGAATTTTACCAATTAATTTAATTTCATATCCAATTTTAAAAGAGTAATAGACTAAATCTGATCCACCATAACTTTATAAGTTGGATCTTCCATTACATTAACATCAATAATCTTTTCAGCATTTTTAAGCAACTTCAAACAATCAGAACTTAAATGCTTCAGGTGAACATTTTTACCAACTTTTCGGTAACGCTCAGTAATTTTATTTAAAGCTTCGATAGCTGACATATCCACAACTCGACTTTCAGCAAAGTCTATAATAACTTCATCAGGGTCATTTAGCACATCAAACTTTTCTCCAAAAAGCGTCCTAGAGGCAAAAAACAATGGACCATAAATTTCATAATGCTTAACACCATTATCATCAGTGTATTTTCTAGCACGAATTCTTTTAGCATTATCCCAAGCAAAGACTAAGGCTGCAATCACCACACCTACCAAGACAGCTAAAGCTAAATTATGAAGAACTGCTGTTACTAAAGTTACTAAAATCATAATCGTGATATCTGACTTAGGCATTTTATTTATAGTTCTCAAGCTTGCCCACTCAAAGGTTCCAATCGAAACCATAATCATTAAGCCTGTTAAAGCTGCTATGGGCAGCTGCTCTACTAAACCTGCCCCAAACATAATAAAAACAAGTAACATTACTGAAGCAACTATCCCCGAAAGTCTTGCTCTTGCTCCTGAAGAGATATTAATTAAGCTTTGCCCGATCATTGCACAGCCACCCATTCCAGAAAAAGTACCAGAAATCAGATTAGCTAAACCTTGAGCAAAAGCTTCTCTATTACCATTCCCACGAGTTTCAGTAATTTCATCAATGATATTTAAAGTAAGTAAACTTTCAATTAAACCTACACCTGCCATAATTAATGCATAAGGAAAGATCAAAGATAAAGTCTCGAAAGTAAAAGGCACCTGTGGAAGATGAAAAGGTGGGAATCCACCTTGAATTGATGCGATGTCTCCTACAGTCTTAGTATCTATCCCAAAAGCAGAAACTAAGCAGAAAATAGCTAAAATCGCAGCGAGGGAAGAAGGGATGATTTTAGTAACTTTAGGTAGTAACCAAATAATAAGCATAGTTACGGCTACTAAAACTAACATGGTATACATCGGTACACCTGAAAGCCATTCGCCAGATTCATTTTTAAATTGATCTAACTGTGACATGAAAATAATAATCGCAAGTCCATTTACAAAACCAAAAATAACAGGATGGGGCACCAGCCTCATAAACTTACCAAGCTTAAATAAACCAGCTGCCATCTGTAAAATTCCTGCAAGAACTACAGTTGCAAAAATATATTCAACACCATGACTTTTAGCAAGCGCCACTAAAACCACTGCTACAGCACCAGTAGCACCAGAAATCATACCAGGGCGTCCACCAAATATAGAAGTAACAAAACCCATCACAAAGGCTGCGTAAAGACCTGTGAGCGGTGATAAACCAGCGATAAAAGCGAAGGCGACTGCCTCTGGAATCAAAGCAATTGCGACTGTTAGTCCAGATAAAATCTCAGTCTTAAAGTCAAGTTCTTTAGACTTGCTAAATAGGTTAATTAATTTTTGCATAATTGGAAGGCTAGGGTTTTACTCCTACATGTATATTAAATCAACAAGAACATAATATAATAGCAATAGAAGAGGAACTTTGCATAAGATATGCAAGATTATATTGCTGAATTCATAGGAACATTTTTACTTGTGGCTCTTGGAACTGGAGTCAATGCTAATAGCTCTCTAAAAAAGACTTTTGCAGCAGAGAGTTCGAGTTGGTTATTAATAAGTATAGGCTGGGCTTTAGCTGTCTATGTAGGAGTGTTGGTAGCAGCACCGTATAGTGGTGCTCATATTAACCCAGCAGTGACTTTTGGTTTAGCTTTAGCTGGAAAGTTTGCCTGGAATAAAGTTTTACTATATATTTCAGCTCAGTTTCTAGGAGCATTGGCTGGTTCTGCCTGCACTTACTTATATTTCTTCAATCAATTCAAAGACTGTCACGATAAAAATATAAAACTCTCATGCTTCGCGACTGGACCAGCAATTAAAAATAAATTAAATAACTTCTTCTCTGAAATGTTTGGTACCTTTGTTTTAGTTTTTTCAGTACTTTATATAACTGGAGCATCAATAGTACCGATCTCTGGATCAGAAATGAAAATTGGTTTAGGTTCACTTGGAGCACTACCAGTGACACTAATAGTAATGAGTATCGGTATCAGCTTAGGTGGAACCACTGGTTATGCAATCAACCCAGCTAGAGACTTAAGCCCTAGAGTAGTTCATTCATTATTAATTAACCCAGACAGTAATTGGGGCTACGCTTGGATTCCAATACTAGCTCCTTTAACAGGAGCAGCTATAGCTGCAATAATAAGTAATTCTATTAATGTCTAAAATGATCACTGAAGAAGCTTACAAAGTAGACTTAGAGTTTTTATTTAAAGAACTAACTTCATCTTATGAAGGTCTAAGCGAAGAAGAAGTTAAACTAAGGCAGCAAAGCTTTGGTCATAATAAACTCGATAAATCTAAAGCCAAAGATTTTTTTGCAATATTTATTGAACAGTTTAAAAATCCATTTATTTATGTTTTAGTCGTAGCATTTCTTATCAGTCTATTTGGTCATCATATTGTAGATGCCTCTATAATCCTGATTACAGTGCTACTGAGTTCTTTAATTGGTACATTTCAAGAGTATAAAGCTGATAGATCCTTACAAGCACTGCAAGAAACTAGTATTAGTAGAAGTAAAGTGCTGCGCTCTGGTTTAGAAAAAATCATTCTTAGTGAAGAAATTGTTCCTGGAGATATCCTAATCCTAAAGGCTGGAGATAAAGTCTCTGCAGATGCAAGAATCATTAACTCAAAGGATCTTGAAATTAATGAAGCAGTATTAACAGGAGAATCTTCTGCAGTAAAAAAACAAGAGCAAGATCTAAACATAGACTTAAATCTAGCTGATAGAACTAATTATGTATTTTCTGGCACTATTGTTGAAGCAGGAATTGCTAAAGCTTTAGTGACACATACTGGAGTTCACACAGAAATTGGGAAAATTGCAGCACTACTTCAATCAACAGAAGAGCAAATAACTCCACTTCAAGAACAGCTTCACAAATTTGGTAAGAATCTAAGTATAGCCCTAGTTCTAGTAAACATAGTAATTTTTAGTATCGGTATATATCTGAAAAAACCAATCTATGAAATGTTTTTAACATCTGTAGCTTTAGTCGTAGCAGCAATACCAGAAGGTGTTTTACCCGCTATGGGAATTATTCTTGCTTTAGGTATGCAGAAATTAGTTAAACATAAAGGTTTAGTTAGAAGAATGGTAGCAGCAGAGACATTAGGCTCCATTTCTGTAATTTGTTCTGATAAAACTGGAACATTAACCACAGGAATCATGACTCTAACTGAGACTATTACTAAAGATGATATTGATGAAATAGAGATATTAAAAATCGCTTCCATCTGTAATGAAGGCATAGGAAGTAATCCAACCGATAAAGCCATATTAAAAGCAGCTTCAGAAGCAAATCTAGACCAAAATACACTAAATAAGCTAGAACCTAAGATAGATGAAATAAGTTTTTCTTCGGCTAGAAAATATATGGCGACCCTTCATAAAAAGAATAACTCTGAAACTATTTATCTTAAAGGTGCTCCAGAAAAGATTTTAAATTTCACAAACCTTAATGAACAAGAAAAATCCTTCTGGCTAGAGAAGCAAGAAGAAGCTACTGAAAAAGGTTACAGAGTAATTGCAATAGCAAAAAAAGATAATTACCACACTGAAAATCTTCAAGAATCTGACTTATATAACTCAGATTTATTAGCTTTAATGGTATTAAAAGACCCTGTCAGAAAAGAGTCTAAATCTGCCATAGCTGAATGTTTTAAAGCTGGGATACGTCCAATCATTCTTACTGGTGATAATAGAAAAACAGCTATGAATATTGCACAGGAAATAGGTCTAGAACTAAATGAATCAGAAGTCCTGGAAGGTCAAGATCTAGAAAAAATATCAGAAGAGGAATTGAAAGATTTGGTTAACTCAGTAAAACTCTTTGCTCGAGTTGAACCAAAACATAAAATAGCGATTGTCAAAGCCTTACAAGATAATGGTGAAGTAGTAGCAATGACTGGCGATGGTGTCAATGATTCACCGGCATTAAAAAAAGCTGATATTGGAGTAGCTGTAGGTTCTGGAACTGAAATAGCTAAAGAAACAGCTGATTTAATTTTACTTAATGATAATTTTAAAACACTTGTTGAAGCAATTCGCAGAGGAAGAATTATTTTCAACAACCTACGTAAAGTAATACTAGCCTTGTTTATGGGCTCAACATCTGAAATGATCATAGTCACTGGATCAATTCTTCTAGCTTTACCACTGCCAATACTACCAGCTCAAATACTTTGGGTTAAATTAATTGAAGATACCTTACCAGCTATCTCCTTATCATTTGAAAATATGGATGAGGATGTTATGTTGGAAAAGCCTCGCCCGAGATCAGAACCAATATTGAACTACAGCTATATAAAATTAATCATTAGTTACGCTCTATTAATGGATTTTGCTTTATTAGGACTTTTCATTTATCTAGAAAAAGAAACTGGAGATCTTAACTATGCAAGAACAATGGTCTTTGTAAGTTTAGGAATAACAACTTTAGTTGGAGTTTTTGCAATTCGAAGTATTAAAAAGCATGTTTGGCATATAAATCCTTTTAGTAATAAACTCTTAGTATTAACTACTTTTATAAGCATTTTCCTTTATTTAATAGCCCTTTATACCCCTTTCTTTAATAAGATTCTGAAAACTGTACCACTAAATCTGCACGACTGGAATATTTTAATTGCATATTCAGTTTTAAGTATTATCATTTACGAAGCTTGTAAACGAATGACCATTATGAAGAACCCATATAATGACAAGAAATAAAATAAACATAATAGGTGCTGGTTTAGCTGGTTTATCAGCGAGTTGCTTCCTTGCCCAATCAGGCTTTGAAGTAAATGTTTTTGAAAAAAATTCAAAACCAGGTGGCAGAGCAAACTTCTTTGAAGCCGAAGGTTTTAAATTTGACATGGGACCAAGCTGGTACTGGCTTCCAGATGTCTTTGAAAACTTCTTTAATAATTTCAATAAAAGCGTAACTGACTTTTATGATTTAAAAAAATTAGAAACATCATACAGAGTTTATTGGGCTAAACAAGATTTCACTGACATTCCAGCTGGTTTAAATAATTTTCTGAAACTTGCTGAAGAATTAGAAGCCGGTTCTCGTAATAATTTAATAAATTTTTTCAAAGAAGCTGAAATGAAATACGATATCGCTGTAAATGATATCTGTAAAGAACCTGGACTTAGCCCTTTTGAATTTTTAAAACTAAAATACCTAAAAGCTTTTCTCAATTGTGACTCACTTAGTTCTGCTAGATCACATATTAAAAAATATGTAAAAAATGACAGATTAAGACAGATTCTAGAATTTCCTATTCTTTTCTTAGGTACAGCAGCTAACCATACTATTTCTCTATATAGTTTCATGAATCATGCAGACACAGGCTTATCTACCTGGTTCCCGATGGGTGGTATTCATGAAATCCCGCTTGCCATCCAAAAATTAGCTGAGTCATTAGGTGTTCAATTTCATTTCAATACTGAAATAGATCAAAATAGTTTCAATAAACTAAATGAAGATTTAGTTCTAGTTAACTGTGATTATCAGCACTTTGAACAAAATATCCTAGAAAAAGAATCTAGAACATACGATAAAAATTATTGGAAATCTAGAACACTGTGTCCAGCAGTTTTAGTATTCTATTTAGGCATTAACAAACAATTAAAAAATCTCAAGCACCACAATATTTTCTTTGATTACCCATATGACCTGAATGCTTATGAAATCTATTCTGAGCCACAATGGCCAAGTAACCCTTTTATTTACATTTCAGCATCTAGTAAAACAGACTCTAGCCTAGCACCAGTAAATTCAGAAAACTTATTCATCTCAATTCCAATAGCAGCTGGGCTTCGTGATTCAGAAGAAATAAGGGCAGAATATAGAGAGAAAATTTTTACTCGAATTGAAAATATTATTGGTGAAAAATTTATTGATGACATAGTATTCGAACGCTCTTACTGCATTAATGATTTTGAAAAAGACTATCATTCATATCAAGGAAACGCATTTGGACTAGCAAATACGCTCATGCAGACACATTTCTTAAGACCCAGCATAAAAAGTAAGAAAATGGAGAATATATATTACTGTGGGCACTCTACAGTGCCTGGTCCAGGAATGCCAACTGCTGTCTTATCAGGGGAAATAGTCTCAAAACAAATCATCAAGGAACATGCTAAGCAACTTAACTAAAACTCAAATACGAATAGCACTCCTAGCTCTAATTCATCTAGTAGGTTTTTATGGCATAAAGTCTAATTTCAATGAATTCTTTTTATTATTAACTCCATTAAATTTAGTCTTTTCAAGTTTAATTTTACTTTATGGGAAATTTTCTAAAATCCCGTTACTGAGTTATTTCTATATTATGTGCTTTACTCTATGCTTAGAAATTCTCAGTGTAAAGACTGGCTTCCCTTTCGGAAACTATAGTTATGATTCAAGCTTAGGCATAAAGTTATTTGGAGTACCATTAATAATAGGTTTTAACTGGACTCTCTTGCTTTATGTCTGCAGCGCTATCAGCAACCAATTAATAGAAGAAAATCTAGTTCTAAAAAGCGAGTTCTATAAATCAATGATAAAAGCTTTCATGACAGCATCCATGATGCTAATTGTTGATCTATTCATAGAACCAAAAGCTTCTCTATTAAACTTTTGGCATTGGGAAAACAACTCCATACCTCTATCAAATTATGTTTCATGGTTTGCGGTTAGTTTCATATTAAGCTTATTTTTTAGAAATTACGAAAAGCAAACTGCTTTAGTAAATTTCAGCTATATACTTATAGTCTGCACATTCTTTGCATTTATGTAATTTGCTAGAATTGTGCTATGGCAAAAGTCTACTTTAAAGATAAATTCATTGAAGAAGATGAAGCTAAAGTTTCCATAGCCGATCGATCTTTTCGCTTTGGGGATGGGGTTTTCGAGACACTTTTAATTTACAACAAAAATATTTTTGACTTTAACACTCACTATCAAAGACTTCTAGATGGTCTAAAAGCTTATTTCATCGAATTAGATATTAGTAACTTGGAAAAACTCTGCAAGGAATTAATTGACAAAAATCAATTAGGGACAGGCTATATCAGAATCATAGTTTCTCGTGGGGAGAATGGACCTGGCTCTATCGGTTACCTTCCTAAAAATTGTAAGCCATATATGGTGATTCAAAGCTTTGAAAAAGCAATTCCAGAATTTCAAAGTCTCAAGCTATGGCTGTCTCCATATAGATCACATCAAGCACTTCATTCTAAAGTTAATAGCTCAACGAATTATGTTCTAAGTATGTTAGAAGCCGATAATAACTCATGTGACAACGCACTCATTTTAGATACGGAAGGAAATATCTGTGAAACTGGTTCTGGGAATATATACTGGTTTAAGGATTCTAAACTCTATACCCCTAAACTAGGTTTAGCTTTTATCCCTGGCACTGTTCAAAAGAAAATCCTTAAACTTTTTAATGGTGAAATAATTCAAGGGAAATTTACTTTAGAAGATATTAAAGATGCTGATGAAGTATTTATGAGTAATATCGGAACTTTAATAGCTGGGATTGAATCTATATCAAGTTCAAGTGGTCTGATTTATGAAAATCAGAATATTAATTTCACTCAGACTTTAAAGCTTAGAGAAGAACTAACAAAGCTACTAAATTAGTTCCATTAACCATTATCCCCAAGCCCAAAAGCACTAATATCAGCATCAAACTGATCAGCGGTATCCTGCTCAATAAGATTAATAGCTCTTAGCTTTGCTGCTAAACTTTTTTTACATTCATCATACGCTTTAAAGATTCTGTCCTGAGCTGAGCCTTTTAAAGTATTAATTTTTAAAAACTGTTCATTATTAATATTTTTATCTTTACGATCTAAGCGGTCTAGAATTTTATCAATCACAGACAATCTTTTATCTGCAACTTTATCAAGTCCTACTATACAATTCATTTTAAATGCTTCCAAACTATTATAAGCGTTCGATTCATTAGTTCCGATACTAGTTAAATCCAAATCAAAGCTAAGTAAAGCTATCAATAATGATTTTATCTTCATATTATTATATCTTTTGTAAAGTTACAAAATCATTTTAAATTTTATTAAAAATATAAAGTCCCGTACTTGCGTTTGCAGGGTTAGAATCTAAGTCCTCAGTTCTATACCTAAGAAGAATAATTTCAGCATCATCTGATACGTAGCCGTTAAATAAACCATTTTCAAGATCACCAGCTTGAAGCACTCCAGTTGTTGATAAAGAGTAGCTAAGTGACTCATCATCAAGAATTAGTTCGGTAAAACTAATATTTGAAAAATCGTTATTTCTTGAAATAATTCTCTCAAGCTGATTAGAAAAAAGCATTTCTGTTTCTGAAAAAGTTACAGTACCTTGCTTTTCATCCATAACTTCTATTAATGAACCGTCAAAAAATACTTCTGTCTTATTTATTTGATAGTCTAGACTACTCAAATCAGGTCTAGTACTAGGCAGCCTTACAGCAAGTGCTAATTCTCTTATCGCCTCAGTTAAACCTCTAGTTCTTTCGCCACGCTCTCTTTCATCACTAGAACCAGCCAAAGCAAGGAAGTTTGTTTGTGGATTTGAGAAACCCTCTATACGTGCAGCCTCCTCACCAGAGCCTATTAAAGACCTTAAACGAGTATCATCTGCTGCAGAAGCTTATACCATGAAATTTGGACTATAGTTTTCAGCAGAAAAATTATATTGATTCTCACCGTTTATATCTGTCTCAGTAGTGGCAAGTAAAACTTCACTTTCATCTTCATCAATTCTAATCAAATTAACTTCAAGTCCTTCAGGGCTACTAAAGTTACCTGAAGCAAGAAATTTACTTGAATCTGCCTGAGGGATTTGAACTTTACCTGAAACACTTAGACCTGATATATTAACAAAAATATTTTCTTGGAAATTTTCCAAACCTAGTTTATTCTGAAGTTTTTTGGGGAATTTGATTTGGTAAGAAAAAGAATTACTGACGGCTAAGTTACTAGAATCATTTAAAGTAAAAGTAACTTGCTGAGATTTATCAGTATTTCCTTCAGAGCTTATTGGAATAGAAATCTTTTTTTCACTCACTTTTACTATGCCATTTGCATCCTTGCTAACTATGAGCTTTGCTTTAATTCCTTTATTTAAAATTTTCTTAGCCAGCTTAGGCTCTAAGCCAGTCATAAAAAAACTTACAGAAGCATTTTTATTATTTTCACTTAAAACTACTTTCTTATCAGGCACTACCCTCGCTGCATTAGCAGCATTAAAGATAGATAGTAAGCCTAATAACACAACACTAAAACCTAAGCTCATAAAGCTAATCTTAACAAAAAAAGCGGCTCAAAGAGCCGCCTGTCATTCATACATATACTTTCAACTTAAGGAAGAAGATTAAGTAAAGAGAATCCCTTATGAGAGAGATCGGAGATAGAGAGGAGATTCTCTTTACTTGGAGTGAACTTTGCTCAATCTAGTGGATAGGAAGCACACTGGGAGATTGTTAATACTAGTTTGAGCCGTTTTCTTAACCTCATCTTAACCTTATGACTATATAAAGTGATACTTAGAATTTTTTGATATAAATTTATAAAAAATTTTCAAAAAAAATCCCCTGCAAATACAGGGGGTTTCAAAAAGCAGGCTAGAAGCCAAGATTAGAAAAAGATACGCAAAGGAAAATAAAGAAAAAATGAATTGTTATATTTTTTAGAATTAAGTCTTTTGATTCAATCAATTAAAACTATAATGTTTCTTGAGGGTGTAAAGAAGCACATGATCTCAAACCAAACTCAAAGAGTACCAGATTTATTAATAATCACTGGGTCTTCCCAGTCAGGCAAAAATAGTCTCAGGGCCTATCTAAATAATACTTTAGATCATTTAACATATTTAATTCGCTCAACCAAAACTATTCAAAATCCGGATAAAGTATTTATTGATCCAGAAAAGGAAGTCAGAGATTTTAATTTAGTCTCAAAACAAAAATTTAATGAGCTTAAAAAACTAAGTGAAATCGAAGCAGATCATCCACTAGCATTTGCTGCAAACCATGACACCTATGATGGAGTAAGTTACGGAATCACCAATCAAAGTCTAGAAGATGCCAGTAAATCTGGGAAAAACCTGGCTATAGCTTTTGTAGATCCAGTAAATTTAGATAAAGTTAGAAAAACATATGAACAATATGGTGGTAAAGTCCACACAGCACTACTAAAAGCTACTGCCACCAATAATTCAAATCATAATTCCCTTCTTAAATTAACCAACAAAGTTAAATTAGACACTAATCCAAAAGAAGGTATTGAAAATATTAATCTCACAGAGTTAGATGTTGCTGCCGAAGATAGAGCTATTAAATCCCGTATGAGAGCTAGGGGAATTAGTGAGAAAGATATTAATGCAAGAATCAAATATTTCACAGAGCCTGAGCAAAAAGCTATTAACCATGAACTAAATAAAAGAGGAATAGATTTTATCATCCAAAACCTAGGTCATAACAAATCTGATGAAGAATATGGTGTTGCAAATACCATGCAGCAAGTTGATAAATTAATTAAGCTTTTACTGACTAGAGAAGATTCTTTAAGAAAAGAAGAAAACTCAAACTATAGCCCAGAAAATCCTCGTAACTGGGATAAGGCTTGGAATAAATATACTTTAGCTTCAAAAAAATTAGTTACAGCCTAAGCAAAGCCGTCTTTCTGATCCAAACGCACAAATGGATCATTGTAAAAAGTTGCAGCATCTCTAGAATTTAATTCACCAGAAATCTCAGCGAGTCTATCTCGAAAGCTTTTTTGTTCATCTTTAGCAAATTTAGCTTTAGGATTAGAACCAACTTTATCCTCACCGTTAATATTTTTTAAGATACTAGAAAATATATCGCTCAACCTTTATTTCTCCTGCTTATGTGTTTTTCTTACGTACGAATCTATGTAACTCTAGCAAATCTTTGTTAAAATACAGTTAACGCCAATGACATTAAGCGGTGAAATTTATAGTTTTGAGGAAGCCCCACTTTATCAAAAAAGTGCACAGACTTATATAGAAACAGGAATAGACATATTTGATTTAAAGAATAAAGAGGCTATACCTAACGTTTCTACAAGCTCTTTTCCTCACGCTCATAGTATAGTAAAGCTTCTAAAGCAGATTAAAACGAGTAAAAAAAAGCTAAGAGTGCTTGAATGTGGTGCAGGTAATGGTATTTTTGCTAGACACTTTTTATTTGCTTGCAAGAAAGAAGGACTTTTAGATAAAGTCGAATATTTAATCAGTGATTTTGATTTTCGTATTGTAAAAGACCTTCGTAGCAGAAGTCTCTATCAAGAATTTAAAGAAAATGTTCACTTTCGATATTTAAAATTAGACTTAATGAACCTCGATGAATGTATCGATATTAAATCCAAACCCTTTGACTTAGGGGAAATAGATTTAGTAATCATGAACTATTGCCTGCATGCCTTACCTTGTTCAATTTATAAAAAAGATAATGAACTTCTAGAAAAACTCTATATTGAATTCTTAGAGCAGGATAATCATCAAGTCCAAGTTCTCAAAGAATTTTGGATGGAAGAAAAAAAGGTTCGCTTCGAAGCTAAGGAGAAAAAATATTTAGACCTACTTCATAACATCGCAGAAAACTATAAACAAGAACAAAAAATTCACTTTAATTTCAATGCTCTAGATGCTCTTGAGCAACTGCTGAATCGTCTAAGCCCTAATGGATTTATCTACATCGCTGACATTCCGACTATGGATTTTGATTCACGCGTCTCCTACAGAGCATTTGCTGGTGCTATAGCTTATATTCTCAATTCACAATTAATAAGTAATTTCGTAGAAACTAATAAATACTGGAATTATATTCATAATGACTTCATTCTTTATAAACACATTATCAGTAAATCACAGCCCAGCTTTAGGTTCAAACAAACACTCAAAGAAAACTTTGAGAACAACAACCCCTGTGTTCTATTCTGCGAGATGATTTCAGCGATGAAGATCTTTGTAAGTAATCAATCATATAAAGCCTACAAAGCACTCTTAAATGAGTTTCTTCGCATTGATGATGTCTCTGTTTACAGTAAACTTTACCAAGCTATTTACTACATGAAAATCAAAAAATTCAAAAAATCCAAAAAACTTTTCGAAGAAGCTGAAAAAGTTAATTTCTTTACAACATGTCCTGTTCACCAATATCAGAAAAAGCTTGAATTATTGATGGAGAGAGAGTCTTTGCTGAAGAGTATGAAACCTAAATTCTTCGGTTTATTTGAAATCAATTGATTTAAAAAACTCGTCCCAAGGCTTAAGTTCTTTTTTTATAATTTTCTGAGTATCTACAGCTTTAAATTTTTTGATACGCTTTGCTCTCTGTAAACTATGAACACCATTTTCACCGTGTATGAAAATATACTGAGTAATTTCACCATATTCAACTCCTTCTTTTTCACCACAGGCAAAAAGAGCGTTTATAGCATTATGACCACCGATAGTACCATCGAAAGGCTGCGGAGCAAATGGCTCTTTACATGAATTTGCCATAATTTTAACTAAGGCTGAAAACTGCTCTCTTAGATTAACATCCACTGGTTGATAGATATATCTAATAATCTCAGTCCAACTTTGAAGCGTCTCTCCTTCTAAAACATACTCTTTATCAAAAGAACCATTTTCTTTATTATTGTGAAATACTTTCACAAAGTTATCTGGCAAATTAAAACTAATCTCTTTTTCTGGTTTAGCATTACAAGAAGCCAAAATTACAGTAAGAAAAGTTAATAAGTAAAGCTTACGAATCATGTCAGTTATTTTAACAAATTATCTTTAGACTTAATCTTTCTTTAATTTTATCTCTTCTTGATATTTATTTAGATATCCGATTAACTGCTTAAGATCTTTTTCACTAGTAGAAGCTAAAAAAGCTGGACTTTGAATTAAAGCAAGATCAAGCCCTTTTGATTCTAAATAATCCTTTACTTCTGGAGACAAATTAAATACAGGATGATTTTTTATGCCCTCTGCTTTCCAAGCTATGTTTCTTAACTTGGTTTTATAGGCTTCAGTTCCCCCAAGCAACTCTTTAACAGCACCACTACTCAAAGACTCTGAGCTCTGTTCGTTAGAAACATCTAACCACGAAGTTAAAGTATACTCAACCTCTGGAGGAAGTTCTATTTCATCGACACCATCAAGATCTTCACCAAATATTTCTTTAGCTGCGTTTGCCATAGAGTCTACAGAGGCCATCGAAAGTATTGCTTCATAGAAACGAGCTATCTTAGCTTGCTCCTGCTCATAGGGAATACTAGGATCACCTTCCTTCAACTCAAGAAAGTAACCAGGGAAATAAATAGTAACTACCTTACGTGGATCATCTACTTGACCATAAATACCTAGAGCGTTGTTCAGAATATTTACACCAAAATTTTTAGGATAAGTTCCAGTACTAAATATTGAATTGCTTATCCCTAAATTACTTGGATAAGCATCGCTGCCCAGTGTTAAGTTTGCCATGTCTTCCTTCTACACTGATACCCCGCGCGTGAACAGGAAAGCTATGACTTTCTAACAATAAAACGTAATATGAATATTTTTTTGACTTAAATTTTTAAAATTAAGCCTGTCTATCTAAATAATTAATCATGCTCTTCAAATCACCGACAGGAATAGAAGCTAATTCTTTTTGTGTAAAATTAAAATTAGCAGCCAAATTATTTTGATTTTTAAGCTCAGTAAGCTGCTCTATACTTAGTGTAAAAAATGCTGGATGGTTTTCCAATTGGTCTTGTAAAGAAACAATATCGTTACTTAGAGATCTAAAAGCACTAGTTTGTCCTATGGCGCCAGATAAATCACTTAAATTAGATTGACTTAAAGTCTCATCCTTTAAAGCTGAGCTCCCAATTCTGGACTGAATCTCTAGTGGAATCGCTGCTTCACCACTTGCCCCGATAAAGCCAGCATTAGCAAAAATCCTTTGAGCAGTTTCTGCTTCTTGCCTAGAAGAATTTGCGCCATAGCTAGCTGTTTCATTAAAGAACTCCATTATCGCAATCTGCTCTTTATGCCATTTATATTCTGGATCTAAAGTGGATATTTTAAAAGACCCACCGTCTGGATACCTAAGCAGAACTATTTCGCCACCTTCTTTGATAGCTTTCTCTTGCTTCTCATATAAAGATAAGTAATAGTTTAATGGATTAAAAGAATTTCTTTCTGAGACTGAATTAGAGCCCCATTGCTCGCCCTGTTGATTCGAATTAATGTCCGAAATCACCACCATAACAATCATACAAAGGGAAGAGAAAAATAAATTTGATAAAAATTTTTCATAAAATTAACCTAGCTTTAATTATTACTGTGCATCAAATGGTCTAGGAAAGAAGGTCACAGAAAGAAAAAGACACATATAAGCGTACGGGCAGGTAAATCGGAAAATCGAAAAGAAGGAGAAAAGAAAATGTATAAAATCAGAAGAAGAGAACTTGTCCAGAAAAAAATCGTTTGGGATTTTGTAGTTTTAGTATTTTTAGTTAGTTTTGTAAGTTATAACTTAATCATTGTGTAATACTCGATTAAGAAACTTTATTTTTACTAGGATTGAATTTATACCTATTCTCAGCAATTAAACGGTAAGATCTTTTAAAGGCAGAACGTACAGGTGGGATCTCCAAAATCCAGAGAATAGGAACAAATATAGGAATTTTACTTAAAATACATAAAAAGACATCAATACCTGATAATAAAGTAAAATCTTTAGTAAACATTTTGATTTCATCGGTACGAGAAGGGATAGGAAGTTTTAAAATTCTCTGCGCAAAGTCACTACTGAGAGCTAAAAACTCAATACCAAAGTTATTAACTATAGCTAAATTAAAACCAGCTAAATTCTTACACATGCCGCAAGTATCATCATAAAAGATTACGTCTTTAGTATGAATTTTAATCCTTGAGAGAGCTAGTTTAACTTTTAATGAGTTGGTTTTATCCTTAGAGTCTGCGAGATTTTCGCAGTCAGTAGCAATTTCTAAAATCTCATAAACATCCTTTAACAGCCTGACCATATCTATAGCAGCGATATGATTGCTGTAGTCCTTTAAATTATTAGCTGCTCTTTTAGTTACTTTAATAGCGCCTTCGACGCGGTTTTCACTGAGAAGATGGCAAGTAACCATTAATTGAATTAAAGCTTGATAGTAGCACCTGTCCTTGGAATCATAGGATTTCCAGAGTTCTTCCAATTGCTCGTGTGCTTGAAAGAACTTTCCTTTATTAAAAAGTCGGACTGATTCGATTAGAATAACCAGCATATATAAATTATTCCACAATCTGCTAAAATCTTCATAAATGAGTATTCCGCCTTTATCTGATGAATTCGTCTCTAAGGAATTGAAGAATTTTGCTTTAGAGTCTACCAGTTGCGGAATAGCTATAGCAGACATGCAACAAGAGGATCAACCTCTAATTTATGTGAATAAAGGTTTTGAAAAAGTTACTGGCTATCTAAGAGATGAAGTTATGGGAAGAAACTGTAGATTTCTTCAAGGTGATGACACAGATCAACCTCAATTAGAGCTTTTAAGACACTGTCTTAATGAAGGTGAAGATTGTGTCGTAGTTCTTAAGAACTATAGAAAGGATGGAACACTTTTCTATAACGAACTTTACTTATCTCCCATAAAAGATAAGACAGGTAAAACCACTCATTTCATCGGGGTACAAAATGACGTTACGAGAAGAGAAATCTTAGGACAAGAACTTGCAAAACACAAATCCAACAAAATTGCAGTTAAGGACTATGAAGAAGGAAGTATTAGACTCCTTTCCCCTGAGCAGATTATTTATATCGAAAGACAAAGTAGACAAGTGGTAATACATACTAAAGATAAAGATTTTCCAACTTATTTCACTATTGAAAAACTTGAAAAGCGTCTTTCACACTGTGAATTTTATAAAGCAAATAAAGGTGCCTTAATCAATCTTAATTACATTGAGCACATGATTCCTAACGGTGATGGTACTTATGATATCGTTCTTAAGGACAAGAGAGAAGCTGAAATTACAGCTTCTAGGAGTGGTTCAAAGTCAATTCTCAAAGATTTACAGGTTCAATAAATTGTCACTTCACACGGTAATTTGTTGCTTTAAGACATGAATACTCCATTCATCTAATTCTTTACTAAAATATAAACTTTCCATACTATCATTTTACATATACACACAAAACCAGCTTATGCCAGAAATCATGTTTTCTCTTCACGTGGTTTCTGGTTACTTTTTTTAAGGGGAAAGAAGAGCTAAAAGGAGACTAAGGCATGGTCGAAGAAATCGAGTTTTCACAAATCATCCCTTGCGATGCAGGATATTTATTCAATTGGCATAACATGCCTAAAGCTTTAGATCGTTTAATTCCACCTTGGGAGAAGGTAATGGTAAATAAACACCCTGATAAGCTAGAGAATGGCTCTGAAGTGGATATTAAGTTATTACTAGGACCGCTCGGTCTAAGATGGAACCTTGAAATACACGATGTTATCGAGGGCAAACAATTCTGTGATTCACAAGTAAAAGGTCCTTTTTCTAAATGGACTCATAAACATCAAATGCAAAAGCTTAATGATGAGAATTCTCTTTTAGTAGAGAGTGTCAATTTTAAAATGCCAGTTTTTCATTCTTTAGGCTCTAAACATTTTGCGATAGATAAGCTGAAAAAATTATTTAAATATAGATTTCAAGTAATCACGAATGATATTAAACGACACTACAGATATAAGGAGAGAACAAAAATGAAAATATTAATTGTAGGGGCAAGCGGACTTGTAGGTTCAGCTTTAGTAGACTTTTTAAGCTCGGGTGGTCACCAAGTTTTAACCCTAGGTAGGACTGAAGCTAACAATCAAGTAACTTGGTCTTTGCCAGAAGAAAATGCTCCTGGTGAAATTAGAAAAAAAGAAAAACTTGAAGGTTTAGATGTTGTTGTACATCTAGCTGGTGAAAATATTGCATCTAAAAGATGGTCAGAAGCACAAAAACAAAAAATTAGAGACTCAAGAGTAGAAGGAACAGAATTCTTAGTCAAGGAATTAATTAGCTTAAAGAACCCACCTAAAACTTTAATCTGTGCTTCAGCTATTGGTTTTTATGGAGACGGTCAGGATTCATTATTTGATGAAGACTCGAAGAGTGCAGATGACTTTTTAGGAAAAACCTGCCAAGAGTGGGAAAATGCTACAAGTGCTGCTAAAGACAAAGGTATCAGAGTAGTAAACACTAGAATTGGTGTTGTCCTTGATCCTAGAGATGGTGCCTTAGCTAAAATGCTACCAATCTTCCAAATCGGTGGTGGTGGGAACCTAGGCAATGGTAAGCAATGGATGAGCTGGATTGCCTTAGATGATGTAGTAGGTGCAATTCACCACTGTATTATGAATGAAGATATATCAGGTCCAGTAAACTTAGTAGCACCAGAACCAGTTCAGAATAAAGAATTCACTAAAGTTCTAGCGAAAGTACTATTCAGACCGGCTTTATTTCCAGCACCAGCTTTTGCTTTAAAACTAGCTCTAGGAGAAATGGCTGATGCACTTTTACTTTCTAGCACTAAAGTAGACTCTAAAGTACTTAGGAATACTGGATATGAGTTTAGCTACCCGACTCTAGAATCAGCCTTAAGGCATATGCTAGGTAAAGCTGAGAAAGTTATAACAAACGTTTAACGCGTATAATAAAATTAGATGAGAATTCTAGTAACTGGTGCAAATGGCTACATCGGTAAAAGGTTAATTAATTACCTTTTGTCTGCCGGTCATAATGTTGTTGCTCTAGTAAGAGATCATAGGCGTTTTGATTATAAATGCTATAGGAAATTTACAAACTCAAACCCTGAATCACTAAAAGTAATACAGGGAGATTTGATGGATTTAAGTAGCTGCGAAGAAATGCCCAAAGATATAGCCGCTGCTTATTATTTAGTACACTCAATGTCAGCATCAAAACCGAAAAGTGATTTCTATGATCTTGAAACTCTGTGTGCAAAGAATTTTATAAAATTAGTAGCTGATACGGAAATTCAGCAAACCATATATCTAGGTGGCATAGCCAACGACCAGAGACTTTCTAAACACCTCAGCTCTAGAGTACATGTCGAGGAAATTTTAAAAGAAGGAAAATATCATTTAACTGTTTTAAGAGCTGCAATTATTATCGGCTCCGGGAGTGCTTCTTTCGAAATGATTCGTGACCTCGTCGAAAAGCTCCCCATAATGTTCACTCCTAAATGGGTTAGTAACAAATGCCAGCCAATAGCAATTTATGACGTCATGCGCTATCTTCTGGCAGTCCTCTTGAAGCATGAAGCATTTGATCAAGTCTTTGATATCGGAGGACCCGATATCCTCACATATAAAGAAATGTTACTCGGTTATGCCAGAGTCCGTGGTTTAAAGAGATGGGTAATAGATATCCCATTCATGAGCACACGCTTTTCCTCATACTGGCTTTTTTTAGTAACTTCTACGACCTTTTCTCTAGCACGAGCTTTGGTAGATAGTTTGAAAAATGAAGTGATCTGCAAACATGATGGAATTAAAAGTATCATTCCTCAGCATAAATGTTACGACTACGAAACAGCCGTAAAGCGCGCACTCTACCGCGTTAATACTAACAATGTATTTTCAAGCTGGACAGACTCTCTTGTTAAAGGAGCTATGGAAGATTCCTTGTATTTAGATAGCATCGAAAGACTTTACGATAGGCAGAAAGGTGTCTTTATCGAAGAGAACGAAATTGAATTTGATAGAGACGTGAATGAAGTAGTTGAAAATCTCTGGAACATAGGTGGCAAAAGAGGTTGGTACTATATGGACTGGGCCTGGGAAATAAGAGGATTTCTTGATAAACTTGTAGGTGGAGTAGGTTTAAGACGTGGACGAAGAAGCGAGAATCTCTTAGAGCCTGGAGATGCTTTAGACTTCTGGAGGGTTTTAATCGCAAATAGAAAACATAAACATCTATTACTGTTTGCAGAAATGAAATTGCCAGGTGAAGCCTGGTTGGAATTTAAAATAAAAGAAAGAAACGAAAAAAAAATCTTTGTTATCAGAGCCACTTTCCACCCTAAAGGGCTTCTAGGAAGACTTTACTGGTATATTTTAATTCCAGTTCACTTTTTCATTTTTAAAGAAATGGCTAAAGCCATTATTAACTATAAGCCCAAGCCAAAGATTAATAAATAGTGTATCTTATAAACTATGAAAGTTCGTGCAGCTGTTGCTTGGGAAGCAAATAAACCATTAATCATAGAAGAAGTAGACTTAGAAGAACCTAAAGATGGAGAGGTTTTAGTGAAATTAAAAGCGACAGGCGTCTGTCACACTGATGCTTACACACTTTCAGGGGCTGATCCTGAAGGTATTTTCCCTTCAATTTTAGGACACGAAGGTGCAGGAATCGTGGAGCAAATCGGTGAAGGAGTTTCAACTTTAAAACCTGGTGATCACGTAATTCCACTTTATACTCCTGAATGTGGAGAATGCAAGTTCTGTCTTTCTGGAAAAACTAACTTATGTCAAAAAATAAGAGAAACACAAGGAAAAGGCTTAATGCCAGACGGCACTTCCCGTTTTTCTAAAGATGGCAAACCCATCTTTCATTATATGGGAACATCTACTTTCGCTGAGTACACAGTAGTTCCTGAAATTGCTTTAGCGAAGATTAACCCTGAAGCTCCTTTAGAAAAAGTTTGTTTGCTAGGCTGTGGAGTAACTACTGGTATCGGTGCTGTCTTAAAAACAGCAAGAGTTGAAGAAGGTGCTAGTATAGCGGTTTTTGGGCTAGGTGGAATCGGTCTTTCAGTAATCCAAGGAGCTAAAATGGCAAAGGCTGGAAAGGTTATTGCCATCGATGTCAACCCAGGTAAATTTGCTTTAGCAGAAAAATTAGGAGCTACTGAATGTATCAACCCTAAAGACTTAAGTAAAGATATAGTCCAAGAAATAATTGAAAGAACTGATGGTGGCGTAGATTATTCATTTGAATGCGTAGGAAATGTTGATTTAATGAGATCTGCACTGGAGTGCTGTCATAAGGGCTGGGGAGAGTCCATTATCATAGGCGTAGCAGGTGCTGGACAAGAAATTAAAACTAGACCATTTCAGTTAGTAACAGGTAGAGTCTGGCGTGGAACTGCTTTCGGTGGAATCAAAGGAAGGTCAGAATTACCTGGCTTTGTTGATCAGTACATGAGTAAAGAGATTAATTTAGATGATATGGTGAGTTATACTATGCCACTTGAAAAAATTAATGATGCATTTAACTTAATGCATGAAGGCAAAAGTATTCGTTCTGTGATTACTTATTAATTTACTGTATAGTAGTTAAAAGAATTAAAAGAAGAGATGAATTAGTGCCCAGATTTTATCTATTTATTTTATTAACAATACTTGTTAGCCCACTTTTAGTAAATGCTGAAACAATAACATTTGAGCGTGGGGGAGTCTCTGATTCTACAGGAATAGTAGCTCCTAAAAAAATACAGTTAGAATTTGGGACTTGGGATTATTCACGAGACTTTAATAAAAACCAATACTCTCACAAACTTGGGAGTACTTTATTTAGATATGGGTTAATTAAAGATAGATTAGAATTCCGTTTTGCAAACAGTGGACTTAACTTAACGAATAATCTAGTCGGATTTGATAGTTTAGACCTAGGTTACAAATATGCTTTTCTAAATAAGAAAGATATTGAAAGTAACAAATACTTTCCTGAAATAAATCTTATTAATCACTTTTCAATCCCAGTAAGTGATTCACAGTTCGCAAATTCTGGATTTAATCACTCATACAAATTTCTAATCGGAAAATCTTTAAATAAAAAGTGGAGTGGGCTTATTAATATCGGTCCTGAATTTAATTCAGCAAGGTCATTTAGGTCAAGTGGGGCTACTATAATTCAACTACCCTATGTTTTTAATATAGCTTATCAAGCAACAAAGCGCTGGCAAGTGTTTACTGAAATTTTTGGCTCATGGGTTTTCAGTTCACGAGCGGGTGATTTACTTGGAGCGACAGTAGGAACTACTTATGCTCTGAGAGATAATCTCATCATAGATTTCAATACTTTTTGGGGACTAAATAATAATACTGAAGAACTAGGAATTAGTAGTGGTCTAGTTTATAGATTTTAAGCAACAGGTCCTAAACCTGGGTCAATAAAGGTTCTCTGTTCTTGACTTACAGTACTAGGTGAAGGTGGTACTTCTGTCGTTTCATTTGCAGTTGTAGATTCAGGTCCTTGGAAAACAGATGGATCTAAAAATCTATTTGTAGGAAAGCCCTCGAATTGTTCTCTATCTAATTGATTCCCATCTTTATCATAGGCTTGAATTTTCCCACCATCAGCTTCAAAAAGATACATAGTTAAATTATTACTTTCATTGGTTAAAGTTGCTGTAATAGACATACCGTCTTTATTCTCTAAATCCATAATAGCTTTAGGAAGAGTGTTTCCATCTAAATCAGTTCGAGTTTTAATAAGCTCTGGAGTAGACATAGTATTTTTCATTGTCTTTAAAAACGATCCGTAGTCAAATGCAGTTGAGATCCGACCATTTTCTTTTAAGTCTTGGGCTACAGTGTCTAATTCATAAATTTTTACATCTGTTTCCTGCAATTCCCCTTTACTGTTTTGGACAATTAATCTTTGCTGAAGAATATCAGCACCAGCTTCAAGAGCGGGTTTCAATAAATTCCTCTCCAAGCTTTCTCCTAGCTCTTTTCCTTGTCGGGTGATATCACTACTATCAGATATTAATGGAGAACTTGAAACAGTTTCATCGGAAGGAAGTACCGTAGATTCCCCTGCACTACTTGTCCAAGCTAGATTTTTTTGTTTTTCGTTAAAAGAAATTTCCCCTTCTCTTCCATTTAATTTATCTAAATTATTAAACAACTTACTATTTGCGTATTGACCACCACCATAACTGTCAGTCTCATATAACTTCTCAGCCTCTGTCATTATCTGCTGCTCAGTTAACTCTGCTTTGCCAGAGTTGCTATAAATTAAATTTATTGCACCATCACTTAAACCTAAGTTTTTCTCTTTATTTAATTTAGCTAATGCGTCCTTATCAAAGGTTGGCTCTTCATTAGAAGCTAACTTTGAAGGTGGAGCTGTACTCGAACTTATTTGCATAGAAAGATTATTATCAATAATCCTTAAAGTATTAACATAAGTCGTAAATCTGTTTTTCATTCACCTACACCTACTACTGTAGTCTACGTAAATAGCTTTAAGCTTTGGTTAAATGCTATAAATATCATTATGTCAAATCCACAACTTGCTCTAATCTTAGGTGACCAATTAAGTCATAAATTAAGTATTTTTGATCATATCTCTAAAGAAAATGACGAAATCTTAATGATGGAAGTTACAGATGAAGCAGAATATGTAAAACATCACAAGAAAAAATTAGTTTTCATATTTTCTGCGATGAGGCAGTTCGCTGAAGAATTAAAAGAAAAAGGCTATAAAGTTAACTACATAAAATTATTTACAGATGAATCAAAGTCCTCATTCACTGAAACTTTAGAAAAATTTCTTAATACTTCTAATAAAAATTTTTCTAAAATTCTAACAGTAGAAGCTTCTGAATATCGCGTATTAAAAACTCAAGAGTCATGGCTAGAAAAATACCAGGTGAAAATTTTAGAGGATAAAAGATTTATCACGACTAAAGCAGAATTTCGAGAATGGGCTACAGATAAAAAGTCATTACTCATGGAAAATTTTTACCGTGAAGTTAGAAAAAAGACTGATATTTTAATTGACATAAAAGGTAAACCGATAGGCGGTAAGTGGAACTATGACCATGATAATAGAGAAACTCTTAACACGAAAACTAATATAGAAATCCCTGAAAGATTGAACTTTCCCATAAGTGAAATCACTAAAGAAGTAATTGAAATGGTAAAAACTCATTTTCCAGATAACTTTGGTGATATTGAGCCTTTTAACTGGGCTATAGATGCCAAGTCTGCAAGAAAAGCTTTCAATCATTTTATAGAACACTTCCTACCGAACTTCGGTAAATACCAAGATGCGATGCTTGAAGGTGAAGCCTTTATTTATCACAGTGTAATTTCACATTATTTAAATATCGGCTTACTTGAGGCTAGAGAGCTTTGCTTAAAAGCTGAATCAGAATATATGGCAGGGAAAGTCGCCATAAATGCTGCTGAAGGATTCATTAGACAAATTATCGGCTGGAGAGAATATGTCAGGGGAATATACTGGCTATTTATGCCTGAGTATCTAGAATCTAATAGTTTAGAAGCTCATAATGCTCTCCCTGCATTTTATTGGGATCCAGAAGCCACTGATATGAACTGCATAAAGCAAGTCATCAAACAAACTAAAGAAAATGCTTACTCGCATCACATTCAAAGACTTATGATTACAGGTAATTTAGCATTATTACTCGGAATAGAGCCTAAACAAGTTCATGACTGGTATCTAGCAGTATATGCAGATGCTTATGAATGGGTAGAATTACCAAACACTCTAGGAATGGCACTTTACGCTGATGGAGGCAAGCTTGCCACCAAGCCTTATGCTGCAAGTGGAGCCTATGTAAATAAAATGTCTAACTACTGTAAAAACTGTTCCTATAAAGTTACTGAAAAAACTGGTGAAACAGCTTGTCCCTTGAATTACTTATACTGGGATTTTATAAATCGCAACAAAAATCAATTATCTGATAATATGCGCTTACGCTTCGCTTACAAAAATCTAGAGAATTTTTCTGAAGAAAAAATTGATGATATAAAAGATTCTTCTCAAAAGTTTTTTGAAAAAATTTATATAAATTCAAAAAATATTGCAAAAAAATAAAAGGTGACATCGCAATTTGCCTTGCCAAAGCAAAGTAATACATATCAAAATTCTCTATTCTTATATTTGTATAGGTGTTAGACTGGTAGGGAAAAAGAATTCGCTCACAATATTCACTTCTATGAGATCCCCCCAAATGAAGTAACCCAATACTGATCATGGTTCTCATATCCAGTCACTCATCAAATCCCCTTCCTAACGAAGTGGATTTTTCTACTTTAGCTGCTTCTTCAAGCTTTTTAAGCATATAATTAGTCCAAATCGCATCTGCACTATTTTCAATGATAGTACCCACTGGAATTCCATTCACTAAAGCAAGCATTTTACTTAAAGTTTCAAATGAACCCATAACGAAAAAATCTCTTGCACGAGCAAGTTCTAAAGCTTGGCTAAACTGAATAATTTTAACTCCACGTTCAACATCTGTTTCAGGCTGAAATTTTTCAGCTTTTAATTCTTTACACAGTGCAAGATTCTCAAAAATTGATGAAACTCCCATCGCCGATAAAGCTAATGGAACATTAAAGAATAAAACAGTAGTAGAAGCTAAAAATAGATCATTACTGGGTTTCAGTAATTTATTATCATTCTTTAATGCAGCAAACTTTTTCTTAGAAGGAATTAAAGCAGCACTACTTGCTATTAAAAATATCTTATAAAGTCCCTCATATATATCTTCATCAGTTACTTTAATCTTAGTCGTTAATTTATTGACTTTTACATCTGTTTGACTATTAATCGAATTAATATCACTAATCTCATGAGGAGTATCTGAGTTTTTATAAAGAAACAACTTTGGTAACTCAAAAACTATTTCACTAGGATTTAATTTTGCGATAATTAAAGCTGCAAGACTTGCTGAACTTGCGTGCAATAGATTAATAGACAGTTTTGCTAAACTATGTGGCAATCTTTCTTTATCTCTTAAACCTGTGATTTTATTTTTAGTGCTTTGCAAATAATTTGAAATAATTTGCTTAAGTTTCATTTGCATTAGTATAGCTTAATTACAACATAAAAAAGCCCCCGCTCAACGCTGGGGCAAATGGCGGAGAAGGAGGGTTTAGGGGAGGCGTTCACGATACCCCTTTAGCTCTCCAGATACCACCCCGAAGGAATCTAAAAACAAGATCCAAATCTTGTTTTTAGACAATGGGTTCTCATTTCCCCCCACAAAAGAAAAGAGCTAGCAGTATTGCTAGCTCTTTTCTTTTAAATGGCGGAGAAGGAGGGTTTAGGGGAGGCGTTCACGATACCCCTTTAGCTCTCCAGATACCACCCCGAAGGAATCTAAAAACAAGATCCAAATCTTGTTTTTAGACAATGGGTTCTCATTTCCCCCCACAAAAGAAAAGAGCTAGCAGTATTGCTAGCTCTTTTCTTTTAAATGGCGGAGAAGGAGGGATTCGAACCCTCGGAACAGATTTTAGTCCGTTCAACTTCTTAGCAGGAAGCCGCTTTCAGCCACTCAGCCACCTCTCCAGGTAGGGATTTGTAAAATCTTTAAAACCATTACAAACCTGAAATTAGATTTTAGCAAAAAACATTAATAATTGGAAAAAAGGCTTGGAAAAACTTTATTTTTAGTTAATTCAACATAAATCCACCACTTACCCACATAAAAATTTCCTAAAAATAAAAGCATATAAGAATACGGGTATAATGCAAACATGGATATCAAGCTAAACGAAGACCAAGAAATGTTCCGTAAAATGGTTGCTGATCTAGCGTCTAAGGAATTTGCTGAAAAAGCCAAGGAAATAGATAAAACCCATCGCTTCCCTGAAGAAAACGTTAAATTAATGGCTGAATGTGGTCTTCTTGGACTTACTATCCCAGAAAAATGGGGTGGAGCTGGAATGGATTATATCTGCTATGCTCTTGCAGTTGAAGAAATTTCTAAAGCATGTGCTAGCACTGGGACTATTTTCTCTGCTCATTTATCTCTATGTGCGATACCGATTTATAAATATGGCAACGAAGAACAACACGAAAAATTTTTGAGACCGTTAGCTACTGGTGAAAAACTAGGGGCTTTTGCTCTTTCAGAACCTGGCAACGGTTCTGATGCAGCTGCGATGCGTACTAGCGCGACTGAAGATGGTGATTATTATATTCTAAAAGGCTCTAAAGCCTGGATCACCAATGGTGAAGTCGCTGATACTTATTTGGTTCTAGCACAAACAGATTATGAAGCTAAACATAAAGGTGTTACAGCTTTTATCGTAGAAAAAGGCACCACAGGCATGAGCTTCGGTAAACCTGAAGATAAATTAGGTATTCGAGCAAGCTCTACTACTCAAATTCACTTTGATGATTGCAAAGTGCATAAATCAAATATTTTAGGGGAAATAGGAGATGGTTTTAAAATCGCTATGGCTACTTTAGACGGTGGTCGCATCGGCATGGCAGGTCAAGCTGTAGGCGTAACTAGAGCAGCTTTTGAAGATTCTATCCGCTATGCTCAAGAACGTGAGGCATTCGGGACTAAAATCTCTAATTTTCAGGCTATTCAGTTCAAAATATCAGATATGGCAACTGATATCGATGCAGCTAAATTATTAATCTACCGCGCGGCTTCAGCACATGATAGAGGCGAGAAATTCTCAAGGTTCGCAGCACAGGCTAAATTATTTGCTTCTGAAATGGCAATGAAACATACCATCCAGGCTATTCAAATTCATGGCGGTTACGGTTATACTACAGAGTATAACGTCGAGCGTTATATGCGTGATGCAAAGATTACTGAAATTTACGAAGGTACATCGGAAATTCAGCGTATAGTAATAGCTAAAGACTTACTAAAAGAATATGGCATCTAGTCACCAGCATCCAGCACCTTACTATAAACAAAAAGTTCATAGAAGCATTTACCACGCTAAGAGTAGTGGTGGTGGAATTAAATACTACGTTCCTAACGATCTTGAAAGACACGATATCAAGAAACGTCTAGAGCAGGAAATCAATATGAGCATTCCTGAAAAAACTCCTGAAGTTATTGAAGCAAGACAAAATAAAGTTCTTATAGAGGTGGAGGAGTCTATCCCTAAAACACATCATTTTAGAAGGAAAGCTATGAGCCAAGAAGTTATCGATATTATAAACCAATACAAAGCTGGTGAGTTAAGTGCTGCTCAAGCAGCAAAAATGATCCGTGCAGAAGATCTTAAACAGATAAAAGACGAAAGAAAGAGACTAGAAGAAGAAATTAAGCGAACTAGAAAAGAAAATAATTTAAGCCAAAGAAAGATAAAAGAAAAAGAATTAATTGTTTTTGTTGGAAAATCTGAAGTTAACTTCAGTGCGCTAGGAATTAAAAAACCAAATCTTTCTAAACAGGATAAAATCTGGCTTGATAAAGCTCAATATTATTTTATTAATGCTGAAGAAAGAGGTATTCGTGTAGGTAGTGCTGCAATGTATACCACAAAAGAAATACTGGAAGCCCTCTGGGCAACAGCTGAACATGCAGGTATAAACCCCAAGCGCTTTTTAGTTCAACTTTATACAGAGTCACGCTTCAACCCTAATTTAGTAGGAAAAGCTGGAGAAAGAGGTTTAGGTCAATTTAAAAAATCTACCGCAAAATTCCATAATTATAACTGGGATTTACTAAAAGGTGGTAATGACACATTCGCCTACCAAGCCAAAGCCTCAGCTTCCTTTGTAAAAATGGTCGGAGAATCTGCCTATAATAGTGCAGGACCTGTGGGTAAGCGCTACTCTGGTAAAATTAACCGACGTTTAAGAGATATCAATCAAACTGATATCCCTAATATCGCTGAAAATTGCTGTTAATTCAAGATTTCATCTAATGGAATATAGTTGGATGGTCGTCCTCGCTTTAAATCTAGACAGGCACAAGTAACTTTAGCTGTTAAAGCAAGTTCATCTTTAACATCACAGTCCAAATCATTATTACTTTTCCAAATTTCTTGCTCAAATACATAGCGCAAACGACCTTCTTTACTAAATCTTAATCTAACTTCAAAATGATCACGTGGTCTTAATGGTTTATGAAACTTCGCTTCTATATTAGAGACAACTAAATCAAAACCCTCAT
>CALBDR010000164.1 GCA_937927525.1 uncultured Candidatus Melainabacteria bacterium | reverse complement strand
ATAAGTCTTTGTTAGCATCAGCAATAGTTTTAATCAAACCAGATACTACTTCAAACGCTCTAGGCTGTTCAGATTGTTTTGCAATCATTAACATTTCTTCGAGGGCCTCAGTGCCTCTATCTATCACAGTATGAAGATTAGATTTTGTATAGAGATACTCTCTATCAATTTCTTCTTCATCGTTGGACGCACTAGGCTGCATGACCTCTACTGCATCTTCTATATCCAGCACTTCATTTAAATCTTTCTTATTCATAAATCTTACTGAGCTGTTGATAATCTTTCAATAGATATTTAGCTTGTTGCAGATATATTGTCATGTTAAAATTTATTCATCCCTTATAGTAATCACCGAACTGTTACCTGTTACAGAAGATTGAACTGTAGTAATAATTCCGTATGTGGAATTAGGCACAATAGTGTTAGCAGCAACAGATAGAGCACCGTTACTGGTAGGAAGACCATTAGCATATTGACCAGGTCTAATTCTAAAGCTCTCAATGTTTGTATTAGATGTGCCAGTATTAGCATTAAACCCGTCTATTCTAAAGTTTGTATTAGCAGAAAGAATGAGTGGTCTTTCTACAATAGGTCCAATCATATATGCCTTCATTACAAAGTCCATCTGATGGACTAACACTCTTCTTTGCTCAAATGATCCGTCATATACATCTTGAGTAGCTACACCATTTAAGATAATAGGCAGATCAAGTGTAACGTCTGGATCTTCGATAAGTTGTACTGTAGGAGCAAACTGAGGAACAAAGAAAGGTAGAATTTGCTCTACTATTCTAACACCATCTTCATTTGTCATGGTATAGATGTTAAGAGCAAACTGAATATCGTAAGGAACATATGAGAATATTCTCTTAGCTTTCTCTGCGTGATTCTTACTAAGAATCTTGTTCATAGAAGGAAGCTGTCTGCTAGGGTCAAATCCCATTCTCACAACTTCAAAAGAAATTCTAGGAAGGATTAAACCTGTTTGTCTTGCTAAATCTGGATCTTCAGTAAGTCGAGTTACAAACTTATCTCTAGGTCCGTAGGTAAGAGGTACCTCAATAGTTTCTACAACATCACCAAATCTATTGGTTCTGTTCAACTTAATGTCGTTGAAAAGTGTGCCAAAAGTAACAACATACTTTCTAAGAAGATCATGAAAAAAGGTATGACCTAACATTAGTAATTCCCACTAGCAAAAGGATCTATTTCTGTAAAGTCAACTACCTGATCAAACTCTCTTTGAATCTCATAGTTGATAGCACCAGGAACATTGTTAGCACCAGAAGCAGTATTACCAGCCACAACACCTAACGACAGACCAGACATATATCCATCAAGAGTAGAATTACCGGTAGCAAATACCTGACCAGAATACTCCATTGTTTCACATCTTAAATCATATGTCTGAAGTTTGCCTAATGGATAGAATACTTCTTCATGCTCTACGTATTTAATCTCAAAGAATGTATTAGCTAAAGGAAAGTATAACACATCTCCTTCTCTAGGTCGAGAAATAGAGATTGCCTGGTCTGTAAAAAGATTATTAGATATTTCTACGTTTGCAGAAGAATAGGTACTAACGAAAGCAGCATTTGCTATCTCAGTGTTAAATCGTTTTTGCGCGATTGTAAAGGTTACTTGATCTCTTATCTCTAGTCCAAATCTAGAGATAAAGTCACCTTCTCCTCCAAAACCCATTACATTCTTAACATACATTTCTACAGGAATAGCATCGATAAAAGCTGAGCTCGAATATGAAGAATATAAAGAATCAGTATTCAGAGAAACTCTAGGAAGATAGTTAATATCAAATCCATAAATCTGAATAGATTCAATAATTAAGTCTTCATGTAAGTTTTGTTCTGTTGTAGTAGTGTATTGATTAAAGAATGCATTTCTTGTCATTAGCCAATCATATCAGCTGCTGGAAGAGAATATGATGTTCTCATTTCCATTTCCAGCTGCTCCTTATCTCGTAGTCCTTCATTGTATATAGACATGCCGTCCATAATCATTCCTCCAGGCATTTGCATACCCTGGAACTTTTTAAGATTTTCACCCCACTGGATTTTTATGAGTGCAGTAGCATATCTTTGCAGCCAGTAATCACTATACATTGTAGTGTAAGTGTCTGGATCTATGACTTGATATGCTTCTATGATAAGATATTCTCCAACAGCTAATTTATCCCAATCCATGTCAATATGAAAATGGTTTTTATTTCTGTTATATCTTATCGGTTGTTTACCCACCAATATTTGTTCATACAATTCCAAATGTTGGAATGCCATATAGTAAGGTACTAAAGATTGCGACGTCAAAGTATATAGATCATTAAGAGCAATCTGATATCTGATGTTAAATAGATTGTTTGTATTATCAGCATCGCCAATATCAAACATATTTACTGCACCAATAATATTAGCGGGCAGTACAATGTATCCATTGTCTTTATCGTCTTGAGTGATTTGCTTTTTGTAGAATGTTCTCTCAGTTCCATCAAAATGGTAGTCATGATAGAAGTTGATTGCCTCATCAACTCTATCATCAACCTGGGCGTTACTTACGTTGATTTCAATAACGCCTTTACCTAACTTTCTGAGACAGTATTCTTTAAACTCTGTATTGGATGTTGGAGTAGCCATTTATTCCTCCGAACATGAGCAGGTGCGAATTTTATTTTCTAATTTTTCAATTCTCTTATTCATCTGTTGAATGGTAGAAAGAAGAACAGCTGTCATTTTACTATAATCGACCATCTTCTCACCACGTGAGTTCTCTGATACTACTTGAGGAACATATTGTTCGATATTCTGAGCAACAAAACCAATTTCTTGTCTATCGTGGAATCTAAACTTATCTTTCCAGTAGTAAGTATAAGTCTCAATATCAAACACTGAAGAAGAAGCTTCAAAGGGTTCAATATTTTCCTTTAATTTAATATCAGAATAAGTAGGTTGATTTAATTCTGATGGTGTACCGTCGCCTACAACAAAGGCATGAGGATCAAATTCTACAATAGAAATTACATCAGAGCTTATTAGAGGATCAATAAGTTTTACTTGAGATTTAGTTGTAGTAAAGTCTGCATTACCTAATCTAACACCATTTACAAATACTTGTATGTAAGAGTTAGAGCTGGATGTAAATGATACAGTATTAGAAGTGAGACCTGTTAACTCAGTCTCATTCATCGAATCCATTCTACCAGTAATGAAACCGTTTGCCGTGTTGGCAAATGTAGAAGAGTTAGATGTGTTTACTACTCTAACTAAGAGCTCACCTCTGGATTGAGTAACGTTAAAATCATCTACGTCATCAATAGATGTTACGTCGATGAGAGATCTAGGATAGTTTCTAAACTTATTAACAGATTCGTCCCATACAAGAACATCAGCGTTTGAAATGCTACCGTAGTCTACTAAGATGTCACCAATATCACCAGTGTTTGCAATCGATGAGTTGGAGAATACTAACTTAGATCCGTCACCACTAATTCTTACATATCTATTTGGAAAATTAGACATTCCGGAAATAGAAATATTAGCTGTGTTAGGAAGTTTGATAGTTCCGTTTTCAACATTAGCTAAAGAGCTAAAGTTAGCTGTCGTACCAAAAGTGATTATACCAGTTGCTGTATCTGCTACGTCTGATCTTAAGAAGCTAGATGTGATAAAGTTGTTAGATGTAAATGTATTTTTAGCATAGTTATTGGATGTGTATCTACCTTGAAGATAATTGTTGGATGTAAAGGTGGAGTTTACATATGTGTTAGTTGATTTAGTGTCTAACTTAGCATTGACGTAGTTATTAGAAGTTAAGTTTCTAGACTCAATGTATGTGTTGGATGTGAACCTTCCTTCTACATAATTGTTAGTAGTAAAGGTCGCAATTACATATGTATTGGAGGCAAAGTCAGTCGAATCTTTACCATCTAAAGTTTCTGCATCCACACTTGTCAGTGAAGATCCGTTACCAGAGAATAATGTAGCTGATACTGTTCCAGCC
>CALBDR010000163.1 GCA_937927525.1 uncultured Candidatus Melainabacteria bacterium | reverse complement strand
ATTTACTGCTATAGGCAAAACAGAAGATGAGATTGAAGCCTTACTAAAAGAGTTTACTAATCTTTCTAGAGAAGTTACTGAAATTATAGTATTAAGTAATACAGAAAAAGAGTTAAAAGAATTACCTTCTAACCCCACTGCTACTGATATACATGATTACTATCTAGAAAAATACCAAACAGGTATACCTTATAATTTTACAATTGGTATAGATGGTACAGTTTATAGAGGGAGACCGTTAGAAGTAGAACCTTTAGATCCTATAAAAGCTGCTAGATATGATCACTATACAAGAACTATTCAGATTTCTATTAATACGGGTACTGATGGATTAAGACCGTTACAGAGTGAATCTTTAAAAAATTTATTAAAAACTATATTTTTAGCTTTTCCAGGTATACTTGTTTACGATCTTAATGATATTGGAGAGTATGATGCTGGGCTTGGTGATTTTAGTAAATGGATGAGACTTAGCTTTCCTTATCATAGAAATGCAGAGTACTATCCAAAATTAAACAACTCTCCTACAAAACTTGAATTGATTGAAAGGTTGAATAATGTCTAACTTACCAGAAGATCCTAGAGGTGAATTTCCTAGAGCTGAGCATTTTGGTAGAAGCAATATTAACCAAGCTGCTTTAGGTGAAAAAAGAAATGATTTAAAATTCTTTGCTCAATCAGATGTAGTGGCACTACCATTAAATCCTACTGTTAATTCACAGTATGGTTTTAACCAGATTCAACAATCTATTACTGGTCATAGCTTTGAAATGGATGACACGCCAGGTAATCAACGTATTCTTATTAAACATAATACGGGAGCAGGTATTGAACTTACTAATGATGGTAGCATTTATATCAGCACGAAAGAAAGTAAACTAGAAATTGTAGGTGGTTCACACGATCTAATTGTTGAAGGTAATGCTAAGTTAGTTTTTAATCAAAATTTAGATATTGATGTAAACGGTAAGTTTAACATTAACTGTCAAGATTTTAACTTAACCGTTGATGAGAATAAAACAGAAACTATTGGCGGAGCTGTATCTAGATCAGTAGGTGATGGTATCACAGAAACTGTGGTAGGTAGTGTTTCTGAATATGTAACTGAAAATAAAATAACTACTGTATTAGGAAGTGAAAAACACTTTATTAAATCTGGATATGATATTGCCGTTGAAGCTAGTATTAATATGAATAGCAAAGATGACTTATTTTTAACTACAGCTGATACTATGAATATAGCAGCAGATAATACAACTATATCAGCTAATAATATGACAGTACAAGGCGGTGCTGGAACTATTGGTGGTACAGCTATGTTGTTTAGTGGAAAGGGTGCTGTGTTTGAAGAGGGTGTTACTGCTCCTACTTTCCACGGAGATCTAGATGGAACAGCTGATACTGCAGAAACTGCTAACTCTCAAAGTTATGCTGATCCTGTAGGTGGAGGAGGGGTTGGTTCAGCAGGTTCAATTACCAATACTGCTACTCCAACAATTACAAAACCAACAGCTTCTACTGTATCAACTTATCTAACTAAGGCAGCAGGTGGTATTAAACAAGTAATAATTGATAAAGGTAATCACTTGAGAAATTATCTTGATCCAAGATATCAATCGGGAGATAAACAATGACCTTAAATAAAGATATTGTAAGATTAAGATTAAGGGATGAAGAAACTAGAAATAATAAAAAACTAATTTCTTTCTATATAAAAAAAGAATATTTAAATAAAAATTATTTTACTCCTACTCCTGAAAATTACGGTCGAACTATATCACAAACTAGTTCTCCGTTTCCAGTATCTCCAACGGTAGAGTCTAATAGACAGACTCAATTTTCTGTACAGGTTAGAAAGAAAACTAAGCATACAATTTTACCCAACTATATTTTTAATCCTTTTAGACAAAGTCTAGATTATTGGAAAAATGAGGAAAACACTCTTAACCATATTATTAGCCCTTCCTTAAACATTAATAATTTTATAGTAAAAGATGCTAAAGGTAATATATGGCTAAATTTAAATAATGAGATTGAAAGAAGAAAAGCAGCTCAATATCTTTACTTACAAGGAATGTTTATAAAAATGGTGAGAGAGAAATCTAATGAGTTAGAAGGTATTGATATTAAAGTAACCGAAAGCATAAACAGATATCCTGCACCAGCTAATTTCTTTCAAGGTAAAAGTGTTACTTTTAAAATTGTAGATCGATCTGGTAAGATTAATAACAAACGTACATTTGATGTAGCTGCATACTTTAAAGATATTGCATACTTTGATGAAATGATCTTGTCTTATGATACTTGCGAGGGTAAAGATAATCTTACTTCTAGAATTATTTTAACCATGCCAGACATAGATGATAATTGGACAGGTAACTTTAATCGTAATATATCTACTGAATTTAACAATAATAAGCTAGCATCAAATGAGTTCGTAGAAGCGCTGTAAAATGACAGTATAAATAATATCAAAAAGAGACAGTAATGGCTACTACCCGGGTTTTATCAAAACAAGATGGAAATCTTAATTCTAGTATTTTAATTACTAGAGATATTGAGTTTAAAGATATTGATTTATCTTTTGCTAAAAAACCTAATGGAGAAATTTATAAAAAGAAAGATGCTGCAGCTGTAATTCAAGCTGTAAAAAATCTTATTCAAACTAATCATTTTGAAAAGCCGTTCCTTCCGTTTTTTGGTGGTAATATTAGAGCACTTCTATTTGAATTAGCAGAAGATGACATTGAAGAAGATATAGAAGAGCAAGTTACAGAAGCTATTCAAAGATTTGAACCTAGAGCTGTAGTAAGAGAAATTAGAGCAAAATCAGATCCTGATAGAAATAGCCTAGATGTATACATTGAATTTCAGGTAATAAATACAACAGAGATAGTATCCTTTACTACAGCAGTATCAAGGTTAAGAT
>CALBDR010000162.1 GCA_937927525.1 uncultured Candidatus Melainabacteria bacterium | reverse complement strand
GTAGAAATTCCTACCTTGACTTGGTCAGAAGCTTTAAATAAAAAACAATCAAAATTCTATCAATCTTTGCCTAAACCTGATGATTTTAGAGTCTTGAAAAAAAAATATTCAAGTGAAGATCTTCTAAAGCTTTGCACATATGGTCTTTACCCAGAACCTTTCTTGAAATTAAAGCAAGAAGAAGATTTTTTTACTTTTAATGCTTGGCAGAATTCTTATTTTAGGACTTATATAGATAGAGATGTGAGAAATTTATTCCCGAAGCTTAGTATAGAAAGCTATAGAAGATTTATAAAAATGCTTTCTATGTCTTCAGGGGAAATTTTGAATTATGCTAACTTTGCTAAGTCTTTAGATATTTCTGAACCTAGCATTAAAAACTATGTGGAAATAGCTTCAGGGACTTTTATTTGGAGAAATATTTCAGTTTATTCTAATAGCTTAAAGAAGCGTTTGATAAAAAGCCCTAAAGGACAAATGAGAGACAATGTTTTAGTTAATTTCATATTGAAACTTAATTCAGTAGAGGATTTAATGAGTCATCCTAGCTTTGGGAATATATGGGAATCTTTTGTTATTGAGCAATTAATTAAAAACTTAGAATCGAATTTAATATACGGAAGCTACTACTATTACCGAACTCATGATGGTGCAGAAGTTGATTTTATTCTAGAATCAAAACAAGGACTTATTCCTATAGAAATTAAATCTGCTTCAAGTACAAAGAAATCCCAGCTGAAATCACTTACTAATTTTATTAAAGAACATAATTGTCCTTATGGTCTGCTTATAAATCTAGGAGAGGAAATTTATCAGATAACTGAGAATATTTACCAGGTTCCTGCAAGCTTTATTTAGCCTGTAAAATTAATTTGATTTTTAAAACTTGAGAAACTAATTCTTTTACTATTTTAAAAATAGAAATTTTAGTTGCTAAAGGGTCTAAAATTCCCTGATAATCATAGTTAATGAGATTACCTGTTTCTAAATCGATACCTTCTTTGTTACTTGCATGAAAGTTTATTAAGTTTACTTTTTCGTCTGGATCAAAGCCAGCATTATAAGTGATTTGTTTAAATAAGGCTGGTAGTGAATCCACTACTAAGTCAAAGCCTGCCATAGTATCTTTATTAAATACTAGTGAATCTTGTGAGCGTCTTAATCTCTCTATCAGATTGATTTCTGCAACACCACCTCCGAGTACATAACCAGACTCTAAGCACTTTTTGAAAGCATGTGCTGCGTCTATTGCAATTCTTTTCTTCTCAGCTAAAGCACTCTCAAGTTCAGCTGCAAGTAAAATCGTGGCTTCATAGGCTGAAGTTCCTTTTATGAAAACGCCTATTGGTGTAAAACTTCTTTGAATAGCTTCAAGTTGACCTGAAATATTCTTAATTTCACTGCTGTCTGCACTTAGGATTCTTTGTCTGTTAACTTTTTTTGCACCACTAATTCTAAGTAAAGCTTTAATATCTTTTTGTCTAAGGTTGCTTAAAACAAAAATACCTTCTTTAATAAAATATTCTTCTAGTTTAGGCAACATACTAGCACTAAGAAAGATAGCTTTTATACCTAAATTTTTAATTTTTTCTGCCATGGAAAATAGCTTAGAGGTACTGTCGTCGAGATGAGTTACTCCTGTGTCTGTGCTAATTACTTCACTAGAAAAGGCTTCTGGTTCAAGTGGACCATCTATTACTAAGCATTTACTATCATAAAAATCATAGTCATAATGATAATGAGGTCTTTTCGGTATGAAATAACCTGAAATTATTTCAGACTCTCTTCTAGAGCAGGTATAGATCGATTCAAACAAATTAAACTGACTCACCAAATATTCATAACTGTTTTCTTTAGTAATGCTTTCAGCTAGGTTGATAATTAAATTTGTTAACTCTTTATCACCACGTGCAGCGATATGAGTAACAGAGCGAAGGCGAGGATCATCAACTCGATTAACTGGTGTTGAAAGTCTTTCTAGTAATTCTATGATTTTATCAATTGCATTACCTATCCCTTTAATTAAGGGAACAACTTTATAACCTTCTTTAATTTTTAGTAATGCTAATCTGAGAATTTCACTTGCAAAGATAACTACACTTGTTGTTCCGTCACCAACTTGTTTTTCTTGGGCTTTAGAAATTTCAATTAATAGTTTTGCTGCGGGGTGTTGGATTTGAATAGAAGAAAGGATTTCCACGCCGTCATTGGTACATTTGAAGTCACCATAGCTGTCAACTAACATAACATCAAGTCCCTTAGGACCGACGGTATGCCTTACAGTGTCCGCCACTGAATTTATTGCTGATATATTTGCTTCTAAGGTTTGAATATAAGTTACAGGTTGGCTCATATTTGTTGCGCTATTTTCCATAGTGTTTTTTTAAGCTCTCCAGTATTCCTTGTATATATTATAGGTTAAAACGGTGGCTTATACTTCTCATTTCAGTAGTGTAGATTACTTATATTTAATTTGATACTTAATAAAAGCTTCCTCTAAAGGAATTAAATATTTTTGATAATTTTCCCACGAGTTCAATGAATTGTTATAAACTTTTTCTTTAACTTGATTTGAACTTGCTGTGTCATAGTGTTTCCCATTCTCATGAAAATTTAAATATTTGTCATCCCACTTTAAATCAAGAAATTTAATAAGACTTTTTGTTTCTTCTTCATTATTAACTACTAGAGTTTCATAGTTTTGTATTCTGAGATTTTCTATTGTTTGGCAACAGAATAGCTGGATAAAATCTTGATAGTTTTTGTAATATCTAGCTATATCTTTAAAGTTATATGTGAATATAGATGCCCCTTTTTCAAATTTAATACAATAGCTTGACCATGCTGACGCAAATGGGTTTCTTTCAGTGATTATGATTTTAGCTTCTGGGAAAATTAATTTGATTAAATCAATATGTTTATAATTATTAAGAGTTTTATTGATTATGAATTTGGTATCTATAGGTACTTCTGATTTCAAAAGATTTGCATATTCGGTTCGAATATAGTTTATTAGATCAAGCTGGTATATTGCTTTGCTGCTTTTGTTTAGGTAATCATTCCCAAATGTTTTCATTAAAACATACTCTAAGTGAACACCTTCACAAATACTGCTAACCATATCGTTTGAAGTTAAGATTGCTTCAATAAGAGTACTGCCTGATCTAGGTACTCCGACTATGAATATCGGAGTAAACCCAATTTCTGTATAGTTTTCATAGTTAAACTTTTTACTTTGTTGAATAAGGTTTTGCCTATTATCATTTTTTACTTTATAAATATGTTCAATATTGTTTAAGTATTTTTCAATATCATTTTTATATTGAGAATGTTTTTTCTCACAGGCTAAATAGAAATGTTCAAATGAAGCATCGTAGTTTTTTTTTCTTTTTAAAATTAAAGCTAGAGTGAAATTTAAATTAGCATAGCCATTATCATCTAATAATTTATTTTCATGAAGAGTTTTAATGATTTCATTAAGTAAAAAGTTATCAATATTTTCGTTTTTATTATTAAGTGCGAGTAGGTAATAGGCATCAAAACATAAAGGGTTCTCTTCAATAATAGATAAAAATTTAAGATTAGCTTGATTTGTTTTACCACTTTTAATTAAAGCTAATGCGTGATAAAGATTGATATTTAGGTCCTTAGGATATTCTCTGTTTAGTTCTTCAAAGTATCTTAGGGCAAGTTTAATCTGATCACTATTTAAATAGAAAATACCGAGATTTTGTTTTGCTTTTAAAGAATCTTCTTTTTCAAGAATTCTCTTTGTAACAAACTCCATAATATTGGTAACATTGACGAAGGGGATTTCTTTACTTAAGTCTAAGTAGAAATTTTGAATTTCTTGATATAAATCAAAATTAAAAGATTCTTCTGCAAGAAGTTTTAGAAGTAATTTTTCTGCCTGAAAATAGTTTTTACTTGCTTTTAATGTTTGAATTTTAGATATAGTTGCTTTAGATGAGTTCATTTACTAAACTTTCAAATTCAGCAGGGATAGCTGTTAATTGATATGATTGGTAATTCTCTAAGTTTAAGTCAGTACCAATTTCTTCAGCTATTCTATCTAATGACTCTTCTTTGATATCGCCATTGTCATCAAAGTCTGACTCTAAATCAATCTCTATGAAACTATCACTAAATTTATCTTTGATGGCATGAACAGAATCAGTAAAAATATCATATAAATCAGAAGCTGTTTTAAGATTGTAATTCGCAAGATGATTTTTCGTAGAAATATTACTTAAGAAGCTTCTAGCAATTTGTTTTTCTTTGTTAGATTTAATATAAACAAATTTTGCATTAGGAAATATTTTTTTAATTAAAGGTGCATAAATAAAATTTGATGCTGTAGTATCGACAACTTTACTTAAATGCCCGACATCATTCCTTACATTTTCTTCATAAAATTCTCTAAATATATCTAGGTCAGTATCTTCCATATTAAGAATTTGTTTGATCTGGTGTATTGATTTCTCGCTATTCTTTTCTCCTGGTAGCATATGTGATAGGTAAGAGTTATCTCCCACATACTCATAACTTAGTAGGTTACTAAGATAGAAAAGAAAATCTGTATTTAATGCACCAGGAAAACTTAGTACGAAAATATTTTCGCGAAGAGATCTACTGCTAGTTTCTTCATCTTTTTGATCAAAATCTATCTCTGGATCTTCTAATAGTTTTATACATTCGTTATAAAAATCTAGCTCAGTACTAGCATTGTAATGAAATGATTTTAAATATAATTTTGAGGCTTTATTAATGAAGTTGAAAGCTTCTTTATACTTATGACAGTCCATATATACTTTTGCTAAGAATAAGTAAGCTGTAGATTTATCTTCTAAAGAAAGTTTTTTATGTTGTAATTTTTTTTCGAGAAATTTAACCTCTTCTACATTTTCATGATCATTAAATTTTACAGATTCTGCTAAGAGTTTATATGCATGCACACTTGCATTTTCATTAGTACAAATTTTCTTTAATTTGTTATATGCTTTTTCAAATTTATATGATTTTAGATGAAGCTCTGCCTCTAACTCTTCTTTTAATAAAGTACTAACATCGTTGAATTCCTTAATAACATTCAGCTCCTCAGTAGCAAGGTCGACTCTGTTTTGATCTAAATAAATATGAAATAATTTTATTCTAGCTGCTGGATAGTTATATTTTGTTACAAGATCAACTAAGATATTGACGCTTAGAGAAATGGCTTCTAGATAATTTTTTTTATTCATAAAAAATATATCAGCTAGTTGGAATTTTAATTCTGGCGAATTATTTATTTCTTCATTTAGATCTAATAAAAACTGTAAGGCCTTGTCTTTATCTAAACTTTTTATATAAAAATTTTTTATTAAGCTAGAGGCTAAAAGCTTACTACTTGTGTTTGAATCAAGTATTTCTATACAAAGCTTCTTTGCTTTATTAAAATCACCAAGCTCCAGATGCCTTTCTAGCATAGCTATATGATTATGATTTATATCAGTTTGTTCAATGAATTCTGTGCTCATATACTATTTATACGCAGTTTTATGGAAAAAATAATAAAGTTAATTACCTAATTTTGTGAAAAATACTACTACTAATTTAGTATCAAGGTTTTTCCTCTGGGATTAAGTTTGATATGGGAAAAATAAAAAATAAAAGCTCAAATTATAAAATTATTGATGACTGGGCTGATTTTGATAAGTCAAAGATTATGTCTTTAAGTGCTGAATACTATGGTGAAAAAGGCATAGATGCTTTTTCTCGAGTGAAGTCTTCTAATATAATTCCTTCAGAGACTTCTTGTTCCTATGCACACGCTGAATCACTAGCTTTACTTCTTAAAAATCAGATGGATATTAATCCTGATAAGAAGCTTTTTAAAGTATTGGAGTTAGGCGTTGGCAGTGGATTATTTTCATATAATTTTTTAAGAGCATCTGAAAAGTTAGGAATTATAGATAAAGTCAATTACTGTGTGTCTGATTTTAATGAAAATATACTAGTGAAAATAAAGGATTTAGAATTTTTAAATCAGTTTGAAAATAATGTCAATTTCCAGGTTATAGATTTACTTAATATTGATAACTCTTATAGTTTAACTAATGCTGACTATCAGCTTGATGACTTGGATTTAGTGGTAGGGAATTACCTTATGGATGTTTTTCCAGCTCTACCAGTTAAGTTTTCAAATAAAAATATTGGTGAATTAGAGAAGTTGCAAATCAAAGTTTCTCAACCAAAAAATTTATTAGATGCTAATCTTTACTCTAATGATGCACTTTTTAAAAACCTTAAGATTGAGGAGCGTTATGTAGCTTATAACTCTAACGGGCTTAGTGATTTAGAAGCTCGTTATATAGATCTTTTTGAGGCTTATATTAGAAAAAATGACTCTAGGGTTCCACGTATTTATCCATATGGGTATGGTTCTCTAAAAGCATTAGAGAGTGTTGTTACTAGGTTAAGTGATGAAGGTTTGTTCTATATAATGGATGTACCTTATAGAGAAAACGCAAATATAAAGCCTTATGACACCTATGGTAATACGGTAGCGAATCATGTCAATTTTGATTTGATGATCTGTTTGTTAGAACAAAACGGTAATTCTTTCAGGTATACCAGGAATGATTATTATGGACGTTTATTAGTTGCTCGTAATGATAAGCTTCTTTTTGATTTTAGTGAGGAATTTGAATTTATTGAAGATTTTATGGCTAATAATCCTATTAATCTTTACTCTGATTTAATTAGAGCAATCTCTATGATCAAGACCAGAGAAGGAGTTCCGGTTTTAGGTACTCTTATCGATAGCCTAGAGAAAATATCTCCTAATGAAACTACCACTCATTTAATTAGAGCAGATTATCATACTATTAAAAAAGATTATGCCAATGCTTTGTCATTTTTAAATTTAGCGAAAGAGGCTGATAAAGCAGGTATGTATAAAGTTAATACTGAAATTAGTAAGATTAAATCTCTTATGAAATAATTGATGAAAATATTTGTTCGTAATTTTCTGGAAGATATTCTTTATAAACTTTCCATGAAGCAGATGAACCTTTGTACAGAGATTTCCTTACTTGCATAGCTCTTCATGTTTTCAAATGAGTATGAGTAAGGTATATTGGTATTTTTAAAGTTAATTCTAAAACTCGACCAGGCGGTAGCTTTTGGGTCACGTTGTGTGAAAATTATTTTTGCGTCTGGAAATAATAGTTTTATGAAACCTATGTTTTCAAAGTTTCCTAGTATTTTATCAACAACAATTTTGCCATTTAAGTCTTGATCTAGGTGCTGAATTATTTTTGATAAGTATGAAATTCTCATTTAATGAGGCTGGAAAATAAGTCGTTTCACCTAAGCCTAAAACATTTTCTTTTACAGATAGAATTTGTTCTAGAAGAGTACTTCCAGACCTAGGAACTCCTACAATAAAAATTAATTCTGGTTCTAGCTTTTCTTTTTTTAGTTGGAAGTTTTTTTTGAAACCATTAATATTGGAGGAAATTAGTTTATAGATAAGATACTTTAATTCAATAACAGCATTACTGTAGTTACACAGTGCTTCTTTTTCCTGTGCTCCTTTGCTGAAATATTCGTAAGCTTGCTTATAATCTGCTTTGTTATGAAAAATTTCCCCTAGAGAATAATGCAGGCTTGCTTTATCTTTTTCTCTTCTCTAAGTGCTTGTATGAGTATATTTTCAATTTTAAAGAAATTTGTATAATCACTGTCTTAGTCAGCTTTTTTTATGATTTCTTGTGCATCATATAGTAAAGAACTATTAAC
>CALBDR010000161.1 GCA_937927525.1 uncultured Candidatus Melainabacteria bacterium | reverse complement strand
AAATACAGGGTTCTTATCAAACTCAAAAGACGTGGTATATGCCTTTGTTGACGGATCGACTAGTTGCGAAAAAGTAATTGATGTACTATTTTTGTTTGTAAATGAAGCGCTTTCAGCTTTTTCTTTTAAGTACTGAGCGTTATTAGTTTCTGCTATTGACATTATTAGATCATCTTTCTATTGTAATAAACTTGGACCTGATACAGATCCATCTTTAACATTGCTTGGTACGCTTTTTGGTAATTTAATAGGCTGGAAATGAGGAGAATCATTAGAAATAGGATTATCTAGCCCATACTTATTAAAAATAGGTGTTACTTTGTTATAGTAATCATTAGCATTCCAATTTGCACTTGCACCACCATTAGTAATAATAGCAACGTCGCCTGCCATCCCGTAGTTATGCCAACTCGATCCACCTGGAGCAGCTTTAGGTCCGCCGGCAAGATATTTCTGATATAATTGATCACTTCTTTCACGGGTTCTAAACCCTTCGGTTACAGTTAAAAATTCACCATTCCCTCCATAGGTAGCATTATACTCATTAACAGCTGCTGCAAAAGAACCTTGCACGGACGGGTCCATAGAATTAATCTGATTAGCAGTACGCTGAGCTTGCTCTGGAGTCATACCAGGGAAGTCCTCAGCGGTGTATGGACCTTCGCCTGGAATAGTATCAGGAAGGCTTTGTTCAGACGTTTCATTCAAACTATTACCCAGAGCTTCAGCAGATTCCTTACCCTTAGTGCCACCGCCAGTTGTATTGCTGTATGTTACGTTCTGATCTTTAGCGTATTCAATCGTTACATTACAGAAGATTGAAGCCAGTGCTTCTGCATTACTTCCAGTTGTACCACTTAAGGTCGTACCATCTCTTCTGGTTAATCCGCTCTTCTTAGACTCTTTATCAGCATTAATATAGGTGTTAGGTTCTGCTCTGGCTTGACCTGGTGCCATACCACCAGGTCTTAATGGCTTGTCATCACCTTCACCTTCTGTAGAGTTGCTAGATCCACCTTCAGAGTTTTCTGGCTGAGCCTCATGCTCAATCTTTTCATTATTAATAACCTCTGTGCCTTCTACGTCAAACTCATCACCGTATGGCTGCTGTACGTCAAACTCATTACCATATTCAGAACTTAGATCTTTTTCAATATTTTCTTTTGTTAGCGATTTGGCATCTTGATTCTCTGCACGGAGAACAGCAGGTGTGTTTGCAGCCCTGGCATCAGGATTAATCGCATTATCTAAGAATGCAAAGCTTTTAACCTGTGAAGATTTGAAATTCTGATTAGCGTCTGGATCTGCACTCATTACGTATTATTCCTATCCAAAAACTCATAGGCAAGATCGACAGTTCGATCTTCTCCTTTTGAATTAACAATAAACTTATGAAAGATTTTAGCAGCTTTCTCTATAGTCTCTGCATTTCTAAATGCTGAACCATATAGCTCTGGATTGCGATGTAACTCCTGTAGTAAGAATTTGGTTTGGTTAACTGCTTCGCTTCTGTCCAAACCTTTTTCAAAGCAGTAATTATTAAACTTAATTAAAAGCGCACCAGAAAACCCATATACCCCAAACGATTCAACTTTTATAGGATCTGTCCTGATACTATAATCAGTGGCAATCTTTTTAATTAATACCTTATCTTTAATCTTAGCCATATCAAATAGTTCCTTCTTGGGATTTGATATAAGCTGCCATTACTGCTGCAGCCTCATCAGTCATGCCATCTTGCTTTGCCATATCAAATACAATATTCTCTGTAGCTGTATTTACTGAGATAGTTGTACCTGTTTGGATAGTAGGAGCTTGTCCGATAACAGATTCAATTTTAGTTGGCTGAATTTTTTTCTCAGGTGTAATATCTTTTCCAGATGGTAATTCTCTTTTAGGAATAGTACCAAACACTACAGGATTCTGAGAGTGCTTACCGTCCATGAACATACCAAACACCCAACAGCCTTGTTCAATACCAGTCGGGCTTCTACCAATACCAGATACGCCACCAAAATGACCAGGTATCAGTACTGTTGCCCATGGTAGCTTATCAGTAGGTACCTCATCAAGATATGGGTTATGTAAGCCAAAGATTCGCACCCGTACACGACCGAGCTGTTCAGGGTCAGTCTTATTATCCTCAACTACACCTATAAACCAACGTACGTTGTCACCATAGTATTCTGTCTGAATAGTGTTTAATAAGTCTGCCATTTATTTCGCCCTATTCAATTTGCTATCTTCATCAGCCAGAGCAGGAAGAGTATCGCTCTTAGTTACAGTTAGGGTAGATGTCCATTGGTTATTAAAGATAACGTGCTTAACAGCATAGATCAAATAGTTACCAGATCTCTTTTTATCTTTCATATCTTCTTTAGTAACGTCGTCTTCATCTGCAGGAATATCTTTAGTGATGTAGACGTCTACCATCTTGCCTAAGCGATCTAACCCTAACTCTAAACCTGGTACTGCAATGTTGATTGGTGCCTGAGCCATAAAGTTATAAAGTGCTTGAGACTCACCTTTCCGCTTATGTCTGTCCATATCCTCTTCCTCATTGTAAGAGAAAATTCCATCATCAAACAGTTTTCTAGTAACGACCTGTGTGGAGTAAGAGTTCTGACCTTTATGGTACGGTCTACCAATTGTAAACGCTGGATCGTAGTTATGCTCTGTAGTACCATTCGGCTTAGGAAGCTTATCTAATGGCGTAGGCAGGTCAAAGATCTTTTCATGGCTACCTAGCTCATAGGTGTCAACGTAGTTATAGTACGCACCATAGACGTTTCTTGTCATGGATAGAAGCGTATCCTCGTTGTTGCCGATAGAATAGCCTGAGATTTTTCTTTTAAGGATATCATAGTCTTCTCTACCACCAATCTTAGAATCAGAGGTTCTAGCAAAGGTGTACGGATCACCTTCATTGAATGCACTTTGACCAAGGAGAGTATCTAAGCTTTTCATCTGTAATTCATCATCAACCATAGTAGAATACAAATAGAAAGGTGCACCGGTTGGCGTTGTACATCTACTAGTCATCCACATAGCTGCAGCCAACGGAGTAATCGTAAACGGGAATATTACTCTCATCTGACTTTGGTATGAACTTTCAGTGCTAACCTCTACTCCTAGTTGTTCTAGACATACGTCTGCACATATGGTCTCTGGCTTACCTTCATAGACTTTACTAAATCGGGTAGAGTTGCTAAGCATCGCATGCTCTTCGACAAGCTTAACAACATATGTGGACGTACCATCGTTAAGCTTCTGACCAAGCTCTACACCCATGCAGATAAACTCTTTGGAAATAATAGGCTTAAGATCTTTATCAATCACTACAAGAGTAACTCTCTCCTGACCGATAAATGGTGCAGCATTAGATGCGTTGGACGAGTCAATCACGATAATCTGTGCGGTCATATAAGGCAGACCGATGTTCTCAAAGATCTTAATCTCTGGAACAATAGCAGAAATATCTTTGGTGGCGAATCTAGAAGAAGATACAAATACCTTAGTCTGACCTACATAATACGGAGTAAACTCTTCTACTGGACGTACATTAGCCATTAGTAACCACTACTACCACTTGTTGATGTTGTCACTGCAGTATTAGAAGTGCTAACCTCTGGCGTAGAAGTGTACAAACTAGTACCTTGGGATGCTGGGCTAACAATAACTTCTTCTGAAACAGCCTCACCAAGAATACGGCGGAACTGCTCGTCAAAGGACTGAATGTTTTCTGGTCTTAGAACTTTAATGGTTTTGAGTGTTCCATTCTGCTCTACATATCTTTCTAAGAAAGTCTTTGGCGTAAGGATAGCTGGCTCAAGCGCGTCATAGTTAGCTACAATGTAATCATCAAACCTTCTCTTCAGTTCATCATATGCATCATCCTTAGAGGTAAAGTCTGTGATGTTAACAGTGTCAGTACCTGTACCGCCAAATGCAGTTGGAATAGTAGCAGGATTTGCTGCACCTGTTGCATTTAGTACCTTAACCGTGGTAGTCGATCCTGAGTTAAGGGTCGTACTAGAATAAAGTGTTTTATAGAAAGTTTTGATTTCAGGTGCTGCTGCGGTACCTGCTGCCACCTTAGTGTAATCTGGTACAGTGTACTTGATCAGGGTGCCAATTGTGTCTGTATTTCCTCCACCTGCTACATCAATGAGCTTATCTACAAGGAAGAAGTAATCAAACTCGATTGCAATTCTATTTGATTTAATATCAGATGCAGTAGCAGTCAAATTAAAGTTGTAGAACGAGCTTTCAGTGCCGTCGAAGGTCAAGCTCAAGGTTGGATCAGCGCTTGCCAAGTCACTAGAAATATAAGCAGCGCCAGAAGCAAGGTAAGCTCCTAGGTTAGCTGTAATAATATTAGTAAAGGCTGTTAAGACTGCAGTCGTATAGGCTGTATCTACCTCGGTTTGTCTTAAAACATTTGTGAAAAGAATATTAAACTCAGCAAGACTAAGTGGAAGACCAGTTTCTTTCTTTTGATTAATAACCTGTAGGGCAGTAAAGAGTAGTAATAAAATGTTAGCACCAGGGAGTAAGTTGCCCAAGAGAGACACAGTATTTGCTTCGCTAAGGGTAAGTTCTTTGTCTAGATTATCGAATGTAGACAATGTTACAGGCTTATCCAAATCGAACAGCCATGCACCACCTGTTGAAATACCATCGCCTGTAGTATCTGTGATTTGACCCGTAGTTGTGTTTACCTCAAAGTTCTTTAGAGGCGATAGCGAAGTAGCGCTTGTAGCCAAGGCAGCCGCTTCTGCTTGCTCTTGAGTATATCCCTGTGCTAGGAACGTTGGAACAAGAAGTGCAGATTCTGCAGCAACGATGCCAGCAATAGTGGTTGCATCTGGAACCGGATTAGTAGCACTAGCAGCAGCTGATGGATTAAAGTAAATGGCAATACTTGTCAAATCGCCAGATGTAATATCAGCGGTAGGATTAATATAATAATAGTTTGTCGGGCTGTACGTAGCGTCAATGTGGAATCTCTGTACGTACGGAGCACGTGGGAAAATATCTACGTGATCTCCATCACCATTCTCATAGTGATGCTTAGCATTAAATTCGTCTACAA
>CALBDR010000160.1 GCA_937927525.1 uncultured Candidatus Melainabacteria bacterium | reverse complement strand
CCTAATGGTAGTGACATACCTGATTTGGAGGTTTTACCGGAGTATAAAGATACTAAAAATACAGCAAAGATTAGTCACAGTGTAGATTACTGTAGTGCAAGCAGTAACTATAGCCAAAAACAATATTTTAGAAAAGGAATAGAAAGAGAAGAAGACGAAGAAATGGTCGTCTACACTAAGCCTGGATATGCGCGAGCTTTAGAGCTCAAACTAGCTCCTGAAGACCTACGTGCAGGCAAATTACCTCAGCACAATACTCAAGGTGAATTTGATCCGAATATGCCGATTCCACCAACTCGAGATATCACAGTTATCCAACAAGATGTTTATCATGCTGACTTACTTGCTAACTATGGCTTCGTATATGCTAGAGCAGTAATGACTCAGAAAAGAATCTACACTCTTCACCAACAATTCTTTAACTTAAACTTTGTTGCCTTTAAACATATGTTAGGTTGTAGTGAAAAAGAGCGTGATAAACGTGATTTTGATCTCTGGATCAAAAAAGAAAGTGATTTTGAGTATAGCTACGTTGTAACTGATGTTGAAAATGGTTTTGCAACATTTATGCAAATCGTAAAAAAAAACGAAGAGGGCATTCCTAAAAACATAATTTTTATGCCATTCCATGGTGGTAAAGCAGTAGTTATGGCTGAATCATATATAGATGATGACGGTAGATTAAGAAATGTTGCTCATATCGGTATTGCCGGCGCAGCAGCTGTTAATAACACTAAAACCGATAGAAGAAGTGGCTTAGAAAGATTTGATGATGGAACTATGATGTGGACTGTTAGTAGTTTTAAGAGAGGAAGGTCCACAACTGGAGCAGCTGCCCTAAGACCAGATGGATTAATAGTATTAATGAAAAATAGTCAAAATAAAAAGCTTGCACAAGCAGCAGCTCGAAGCTTTGGTGGTGAAGGTATTAATCCCCAGACAAAAGTATGGAATGGTAAATTTTCAATAGATGGTTGTTTACCTTTCGATAAAGATCCTCACGATTTGAGAACAGACTACAAAGCCGCAGTACTAAAACAAACTTCAGCATTACTAGACGGTTCATGCATACCAGGATTACTACCTATCTTCGATCCGAAAATAGTTCCACAAATAGACGAATAAGAGCTGATGTTATAGACTTTAGATATATGAGGCTCTTTTTCAAACTACTCTGTATCTTCTCACTAACAATAATCACCAGTTCTTGCTTCCAAGAATCAAAAGATATTAAAGAAGCAAAGAAACTCTTAGAAGCAAAGCAACACAGTCAAGCTATAGAGCTTTTAAATCAGTACGATAGTACTAAAAGTAAGGAATTAAATTCTAAAATTCATTTAGATTACTCATTAAAAATACTCGCTGACCTCAAGCAAGAAAAAGAGTTACGTTACTTAAATGCTAAAGAAAACCTACGTAAAGCCTTAGATTTAGATCCTGAAAATAATGAAGCTAAAGTTTTTTATAAAATGCTTTCTAAAACTATAGAAAGAGAGTTTCCTTCTGACTTATAATAATGAGCAGTGATACCTAAGATTATAATTTTCATCTCTGTATATTTATTAGCTGCAATGCCTTTTGGATACTGGATTGGTTTAATGCTAGGAAAAAATTTACTTAAGGAAGGTAGTAAAAGTACCGGAGCGACAAATGCCCTAAGAGTTTTAGGTAAAACACCAGCTATCGCTGTTCTAGTCTTAGATATATTAAAAGGTTACTTACCTATATTCATAGTAGAAACTTACCTTACAAATTTTCTCCCAAAAGAATCTTGGATATTTTTAATTTTAAGTTTAGTTCCGATCATTGCCCACAGTAAAAGTGTTTACATAGGATTTAAAGGTGGGAAATCTTCAGCTACTGGTTTAGGTGTTTTACTTGCCTTAAATCCACTAGTAGCAATCATGACTATCATAATCTGGATCAGCACTGTAAAACTCAGTAAGTATTCATCTTTAGGTTCTATAGTCTCAATTCCTTTCGTGCCTTTCTGGCTATATCTTTTCCATGAACCACTGAGTGTTATTAGCTTCGGTATCATAGCTTTTATTTATATAGTTCCTATTAAACACAGAACTAATATTGCTCGCCTGATTGCAGGTACTGAGCCTAAAGTAGGTGAAAGCTCTGGTGCTTAGCGTAGAGGAAATGGCACTAATAGACTTTAAGACTCACCCACGTGCTAAAAAACTTAAACTGAGTGCAAGTCCTACTAGAGGTTTCATACTCACTGCACCGAGTTCAGTGTCACTTGAGGCATGTAAAAAATTCTTAGACGAAAATGCTGAATGGATCAGAAAACATATAAATATAGTCGATAAAAAACGGGCAGAGAAAGCCTTTAATTTCGATACTAAATACAAGACCTTTTTTAGAGATTTAGAGATTATTCCTACAGAGATCACTGAAATCAAGTCTAGAATTAGTGAACAGAAAATTAAAATCTATATAAACCCGAGTGAAATCACTAAAAAGAAAAGCCAGAATGAGATTAAAAAAATTATCATTGAAGTTTTAAGAAAAGAAGCAAAGCTCTATTTACCTCATCGAATTGAAGAACTAGCCAAGCCTCATAATTTAAAATTCATCAAACTAACTATAAAAGATATGAAAAGTCAGTGGGGTAGCTGTTCATACTGTAATAATATAAATCTATCTCTGCATCTCATGCGCCTGCCAAGAGAGTTAATTGACTATGTCATTATGCATGAGCTTACACATACTATTGAGAAAAATCATAGTAGTAGATTTTGGGATAAACTGGAAACATTTCTTCCAGGGGCAAAGAACTTGGATAAAGAACTTAAAAACTATCATCCTGAGATTTTATTGTAAGATTTAGCTTATGGGAATCGGATCAACAACTTGGGGAACTTCAGTTAATGGATTAAGTGTCGGGACAACACATCCATATATCTCTAGAAATTTTACCAATTTCATGTTCTGGATGGATTTAGCTGCTGCAGTTCCAATAAAATAGAGAGCATTTTGCTGCATAAAACTGCATTTACTGACAAAAATAAGTGAAATTTGTCAAAAAGCGTTAAATTTGGTATTTTTATTAGTAGGATATAAAATATGGGTTCAAACAGTATATCTTTTGGAGCATTCAGAGGTGGAATGGTAGGCAGCCAGGAAAGAGGTCATGTTAGATCTAATACACCTCAACCTGTTTTTTTAGCTGACAATACGAAAACTGCAACTTATAGAGATCCTATGAGAACTCAACAAATTTTAAATTTATCTAAAGCTGTACCTTTAGGTCAAGGATAAATTCATCCCTTCTTATATTTATTTTTATAAGTAATAACTAGTAAGTATAAAACATAAAACTTTATGATACCCCCTCAAGCAGCCCCAAATAGTCCAAAAAACCACCAACCCTTACTTTTGTAAGGCATAGTGGGATTATGACAAATAATATTCAGAAGCAAAAGGGCATCAGTTTAATTGAATTT
>CALBDR010000159.1 GCA_937927525.1 uncultured Candidatus Melainabacteria bacterium | reverse complement strand
CATATAAGTGCCTAGATTTATCCCATGGAGATTAGAAAGCCAATACCAGCCAGCTGGTGATCAACCTAAGGCGATAGAAGAAGTCTCTGAGCGTTTAAATAATGATTGTAAGCGCCAGGTTTTGCTTGGGATTACTGGAAGTGGTAAAACTTATACCGTCGCAAATATTATTCAAAAAATAAATAAGCCAGCTTTAGTACTTGCACATAATAAAACTCTTGCTGGACAACTCTGTAATGAATTTAAAGAATTTTTCCCAGATAATAAAGTCGAATATTTCATAAGTTATTACGACTACTATCAGCCTGAAAGTTATATACCTAGTTCTGATACTTTTATCGAAAAGACAGCCAAGGTTAATGATAATATCGACAGACTTAGATATTCGACTACTAGAGGGATCTATGAAAGGGACGATGTTCTAGTCGTCGCTTCTGTCAGTTGTATCTATGGTTTAGGGACTCCTGAACTGTACTTTAAGTCAGCGATTCCACTTGCCTTAGGTATGGAAATAGATCAGAAAGAATTTTTGAAGAATTTAGTCGAAATTCAATATGGTAGAAATGATACCGAGCTTTTGCGTGGTTTATTTAGGGTGCGTGGGGAGATTGTTGATATCTGGCAGGCAGATGAAGAAAAGATTTTAAGGATAGAGTTCTTTGGTGACGAGATAGAGCGCTTGTCTCTGGTGGATCATGTCACAGGAGAAATAGTGGAGCTTTTAGATGAAGTGAAAGTTTTTCCAGCAAAGCACTATATGACAGATGATGATCTGGTAGAAGAAGCTGTCGCACAAATAGAAAAAGAACTTCACGATAGAGTGAATGACCTTCGCTCTCAAGGAAAGGACTTCGAAGCACAAAGAATCCAACAGCGTACTAAATATGATCTGGAGATGATAAAAGAAATGGGATATTGCTCTGGGATTGAGAATTATTCCAGGATCTTTGAACGCAGAAAGCCTGGCTCTGCTCCACAGGTACTTATAGATTATTACAATCGCCGTTATGGAGAAGATGGTTGGGTCTGTTATATCGATGAGTCACACATGACGCTACCTCAGCTAAAAGCAATGTATAACGGAGATAGAAGCCGTAAGCAGGTTCTAGTGGATTATGGCTTCCGCTTACCGTGTGCTCTGGATAACCGTCCACTTAAGTATGATGAATTTACCGAGCGTGTAAAAAATATAGTTTACATTTCAGCGACTCCAGGGGATGAAGAGCTAGAAACCTGTGGTGAAAATGTAACTGAGCTGATTATTAGACCTACTGGTCTGCTTGATCCTGAATTAGAAGTGATTACAACTAAAGGACAAATTGATGTTCTTATGGAAGCTGCTCAGGAAAAGATCGATAAAGGTGAGAAAGTTATTATAAATACTCTCACTAAAAAAATGGCAGAAGATCTGAGTGATTATCTTTTAGATCACGATGTGCGTGCAAGGTACTTGCATAGTGAGATTAAGGCACTTGAAAGGATAGAAATCTTAAGGGCTTTAAGAATGAATGAATTCGATGTTTTAGTTGGTGTAAACTTACTTAGAGAAGGAATAGATTTACCCGAGGTTTCTCTTGTCTGTATTATGGATGCTGATAAGGAAGGTTATCTTCGTAATTATCGTACATTAATTCAGATGATAGGTAGAGCTGCTCGTAATGCTAATTCTAAGGTTTTACTTTTCGCTGATAAGATGACAGCTAGCATGGAGAAAGCGATTTCTGAGACAGAGCGTCGTCGTCAGATTCAGATTGAATATAACGAAAAACACGGTATAACTCCAAAAACTATCTTAAAGTCAACTTCTAATCCTATCTTAGATATCTTCGCTGCTGAAAGAGTAGAGGATGTACTCGCTTCTCGGATAGATAAGAAAGATATAGACCCTAAATCTGGTAAAGTTTCTAAAAAACAATTAGTTAGAGCTATAGATAAATTAGAAAGTGAAATGAAAGATGCTGCGAAAAATCTTGATTTTGAGCAGGCTGCAGAGTTTAGAGATCAGCTTAAGCTTTTGAGGGAGAAACTTGAGGAGAAGGTTTAGATATGGATAGCTGGTTTGAAGATAGAGATCTGCTTGATGACTATAAAAAGATTTCAAGCCTTTTGAAAGTTGTGTTCAGCTTTATAACTAAAGATGAAAGTGAATTTTTGAAAATTGTAACTGAAAATCATGACCTAGCTTTTAGTCATGCTGTTGCATTTTTGAAAAAGAGCATGTTTACCTCAGAAAGTATTTAATCTCTTGGGTTCTTGGATGAAAATTCTTATTCGGGAAATATTTTTCTAGGATATGATTTAGAAATTGAGGAAAAGAAGAAGATTTTTTTCGAGTATAACTATCAATCAATCTTAGTTCTATTAAGACAATTACTGGAAAATCATTTGACATTTTCATATATTTATCAACTTTCTAACCCACTCAAGGATTTCAAGCAACTAGATAAATATAAACGAGGAGTTAAGACTCTAATACTTTGTTTTCAAATTTATTCTAAATTAAATTATGATAAATTTAATTCGTCTACTCCGTTTGATCTTTCTTGGTCACAATTAAATAAAAATTCTTTGGAACAAATGAAAGAAGATATTAATACTTTCAAGAAAACTGAGTTTCAATTTGGACGAATGAAAAAGCAATTCTCCAAATTTATTGAAGACCCAGAGAGATATAAATGGAAAGAGGGGAATGGATGGATTTTATCAAAGTTGAATTTTAAAGATTCTATTCGATCAATTTATGATTTTTTATCAGATTATGTTCATGGTAATTTTTTTGCTCTTGAAGAGATATCATATCTTCGCTTCCCGAATGATGTTAAATTTTTGAGAGTTTTAATAAGTTCAATTTTAGTAAGCAAGCTCTTATTTTTTGCAAGATTATACCTTATTATTACAAATAATAAAATAGTTTTTCCTGTAAGTAAAAATGATGAAAATCCTGAAGAGTATTTTGAGATGATAAGAAAGTATCAAAACTTCGAAAAATCTAACGCTCAACTAATTACTGATGAGCACATGAAAGATATCTCTATAGAATTTGTTTAATTTGCGGAACAATGACCCCTAAAAATTTATTTGAGTGTACACCATAATTAATTTATGGCAGAAAGAGGGTTTAATTTTACTGATTCAATAGCGACTCTTGCTGTTTCTGCCTTGTGTACTCCTTTTGCTACTTGGATTCTTGATAAGATTTGTTACCATAAATTATTTTTAGACTTTGAAGCAATTGTTTACTCATCTTTAATGTTAGTGCTAGGTATAATAGTTGTAGTTGCAAGGATTATTTATTTAAAAAGGAAATTAAAATGACTTTAGAAAATATTTTATTTAATGGTGGAATTGTTTCAATTGCAGCTTTAGGCTTCTGGTTAGCCTTTCAAGATTAATTAACTCTCAGTTAAGAAAACCCTAGTCAAAATAAGTCCTCGCGTATCTATATAAGGGTGGAAGCTCCACTTATAGCTTTATCGGAGATTTTAAGACATGAAGGACGAAAGATTTAATCTTGCGGATATTGATCTGCAAAAAATTGCTGAATTTGATATTTATAGCGCTTTAAATAAAGCTGAATTAGTCATCTCAGAAGAAGAGGTCGCCAAAATTAAAGAACAAATAAATGAGACTATCAGTAAAGGCAAGAGAACTCATGATTTGTTTATTAATACTAAATTAAAGTCTAATAAATTAGAGCAGATTGAGCTCCCGGCCTTTAATTATTTAAGTGTTTTATATGCTGTTAATAATCTTGAAGCTAGGCAAGGTTTAAACCCGATCCTGAATGCGATTAAAAAGCAGGCTAATAAGCAAAAAAGAGTTATTGATTTACTTTAATCTTCTATTTGAGCCTCGTAACTTGCTAAATCCATAGCACTTTCATAGATGCTAGGGTTTTCAATTTTTAGAGATATGAGGTAATCATTATGATTAAGTTTTTCTGGATTCTCAATTAAATCTTCATTATAACTATGAACACTTGCAGCATCTGGTGTATAAACATCTGCAACAGCTTTAACTGACTCAAGTATTAAAACTGTCTCGCCAGCTTCAAAGCTTTCATTTTCTACTTTTTCTATGAAAACGACATCGCCTAGTTTTGTAACAGCGTGTTCACTTATACCGAGTTTATAAATATTTTCTTCTTCTGTTTTTTCTAGCCACTCGTGAGTTTTAAAATACTTTTTCATAACTAATTTCTTTACCTTTTATATTACGATAAAACCATGTAGGGGATAATTCTGCTATGAAGATTTTATTCCTTATTTTCACATTAACTATTTTTGAATTTTCATGATTCAAGTTTTTAACATAACAAAGAGCTATAGCTCTGTTTAATATTTGTGAGAAGCAGCCACTGGTGATTTCTCCTATTTCTTCTTCAGCTTCATTGAAGACCTTGGTTTCATGGCGTGGAATTAAGCGTTGAGCTTCTGGGAAAACTAAGCCTTTTAGAATTTTGCTTTTACGTTTAGCGTTTTCCTTGCCGATAAAATTATCTTTTGAAAAATCTACAGTCCAGTCAAGACCAGCTTCAATAGGGCTGGTGCTTTCATCGATATCATTGCCATGCAGGCAATAACCAGCCTCTAAACGAAGTAAGTCTCTTGCTCCTAAGCCAGCACACCTAAGCTCAGGGTTTTTTAAGAGTTCTCTCCAGATGTGCATTAAAGTATCAGCTTTAGCATAGAGCTCATAACCTTTTTCACCGGTATAGCCAGTTGCTGTGATTAATAATTTTTCTCCAGCGAAGTCTATTTCCTTAAAGTTAAAGTATGGGATGCTGTTTTCAAGTTTCAAATACTTTTCGGTTAATGCTTTAGCTTTAGGTCCTTGAATAGCGATTTGTGCGACTTTATCAGATAGATCCATTAATTTAGCTGAGAAATTATTTAATTCTTTTTCACAGTGACTTATGACTTTCGTCTTATTTGCAGCATTGCAAACTATAAAATACTTTTCAGTTTCAAGTTTGTAGATAATTAAATCATCGATGATTCCAGAGTCCTGATTTAAGAGCATAGTATACAAAGCTTTATTTACTTTGAGCTTAGTTACGTTATTCGTTATGAGGTGATCCAGATATTTACTAGCTTCAGAACCTGTGACTAATAGTCTTCCCATATGGGAAACATCGAAAAGTGAAGCAGACTCTCTTGTGAATAAATATTCATCAATTATTCCAGAATAAGAGATGGGCATTGACCAACCATGAAAGTCTTCAACTTGAGCTTTCACTTCAAGGTTATATTCGTGGGATATTGGCTTTGCCATAATTTCATTATACTAGCTATATCTAAGCTTATGTTGTTTCAATGAAAATCTCCCCCAGCGTAGGATGTGGGAAGATCATGCTTGACAATTCATCTAGACTTAAGCCAAGGTTGATGGGTGGGATAATTACTGAGATCAAGTCTGTAGCTCCTTTCCCAATTAAAGTACATGCAAGTATTTTTCGAGTCTTTTTTTCTATGATTAACCTAAAATAACCTCTATCATTTTTTGTGATTCGAGCTTTAGCATTGCTAGCCCAAGACTTTTCAATGACTTCATAATTATCTTTTTTCTCTGTATCTAATTTTTTAAGTGATGGTCCAATATGAGCAAACTCAGGTATCGTGAAAATCACCTGTGGGACCAGGTCTAGATTGTGTTTTTGTAAATCCTTAGCATATATTTTAGCCGCAAGCTCTCTTGCTTGAGCGTAGGCTAAGTGAGCTAAAGGTATTTCTGTATCCATGTCACCGATTGTAAATAATTTCTTGTTTGAAACCTGCTCCATAGCTTCATTTGAATTTATTTTTACGGCTTCTCTACCAATGGCTTCAAAGATAATCTCTTCTTCAATCTCATCAAAATTTATAATCTCTAAGCCTGTTTCAATTTTAATTCCTTGTTTCTTTAAGTTGTTTTTTATTAAATCTCTAGCCTTACTATCTAAAAAATTTAAAATCTCAGCTTCTTTTTCAAGTATTCTAACTTTCTTGCCAAGGCTTGCAAGCATTGATGCTAGCTCTACAGCGATATAGCCACCGCCTATGAAACAATATGAATTATGGAAGCCTTTACTTAAGTATTCTTCAGAGAAAAATATGTCACTGTCTATGATTTCTTTTTTAGTTTTAATATTTAATTTTCTGGGTTTTGAACCGAGAGCTAGAATTAAGTAATCACATTTTAGGTTTTGTGACTTGCTCTTGATGATGAATTTGTCTAACTTTTCGTCATAGCTATAATTAGCTTCTTCATTGATAAAATTAATATTCTGTTCTTTGAATTTAGTTAGTAAACCTTTTTCTAAAAGAGTTTTGTTTTTTTTTAGGGTTTTTAAGTAGTCTGCCTCTGATTCTATACTTTGTAATTGTTTGCTGGGGATGCAGCCATAGTGTAAGCAGGCTCCGCCTGCTCTATCTTTTTCAAATAAATAAATTTGAGATTCTTTATCGAGTTTCCTTAGCTCTAAAGCGGTTTGATACCCTGCTGGACCAGCACCTATTATTACAAAAGATTTAGAGTGGTTCATATTCATATTTTAGCTTGCAATTCTTGATTTAGTTGCTGGCAAAGTTTTTGAAGATCAATATTTTGAGCATTGTTATAAATATCAACTAGTGATTTTAAATCTTCTTCGAAGCTCAATCTATTTTTCTCAATGATTAGAGATTTATTGTTAACTAAGAGTGAACCTTGTTGAAGAAAGGAATTTACATACATACTTTGAGCGGCACCTAAGATTTTTACTTCTTTTTCTTTTGGACGCCCTAGTTTAATAACTCCTTCACAGTTTATGCTATTGGTAAAACAATTAATCTTATTAGCCTCTGTGTTAGGCTTTGAACAATTGTTATTTTTTCTTTTGAGTTCTATTTCTGTGTTCCATTGATATTTCGATTTAAAAAATGTATTTAAAAATTTTATTAGAAAATGCATTACTTTAGAATAAGACTCTAAAAGAGAGCCACCGAATTCTGGGTGGTTTTGCTTTGCAATGACTGTAAAACAAATATCTTCTCCATGAATAACTGCTTTACCGCCACTCGGTCTTTTCGTTACTGGAATGTTTTTACTGAAAGCTTCTGCTATAGCTTCTTTTGAATTTCTTTGCACTTTCCCTAACGATACAGTTCTTTTATCCCAGGTATAAAAGAAGGTTAGGAAATCATTTTTATGAAAATTGCTGTTGGCAAATTCAAGCAGAGCTTGGTCTCTAAGCATAGGGTGAAGCATTTATAAGAGCTTCCTTTTCTTCAGAGTTCTCAAAGAATTGATCAGCCAGATAGCTACTTCTAGTTAGTGGTGAAGCTTGGATCCAGAGACCAATTTTTTGGGCTTGCTTGCGATAATATTCATAAGTATCTTCTGAGACATATTCAATTACAGGTAACTTCATCTCTGGAGGTTTTAAGTATTGTCCTAGAGTGACATAGCGAACTCCATGGTAATAAAGCTCTTTCATTAAATTTATAATTTCTTCTTTTCTTTCACCCAAACCTAGCATAATGCCACTTTTCAGGTTTAGGTCTGGAGCTTTTTCCTTAAAATAACTAAAGAGGTTTAAAGCTTTAGCGTAGCTGAAACCTGGTCTTACCCATTTGTAGAGCTCTTTTACAGTCTGGATATCAAAGCAAAGCATATCTGGTTTTGCTGCAATGATTTCATCAAAGGCAAAGTCTTGGTTTTGAAAGTCTGGGATTAATAATTCAAGTTTTACATCAGGTCTATGAACTTTAATATGTTCTGTTACTTTCCTGAATTGACTAGCACCACCATCAAATAAATCATCTCTTGTCGGAGCAGTTATAACTACGTATTTAAGTGGGTCCATGTAATTAACCATATCGAGCATCTTTTGTGGTTCATTAGGATCTACGGGAAGAGGTTCGTTTCTATCAACTGCACAAAATGTGCAAGCTCTGGTACATTCACTTCCTAGTATCATGACCGTGACTATTCCTCTTGAGATACATTCACCGCGGTTAGGACACATAGCTTCTTTACAGACTGTTGTCATACCATTTAATGGCATTTTTTCTATAAGTTCATCAAATTTAAATTTAGGGATACTATTCCTTAACCATTTAGGGAGTCGAGGTAGTTTTTCTTTTGGAACAGTAAAAGGATTCCGAGACTCATCAAACATTTTTAACAGAGCCCTTAACTTCCATGACTTTACTTAAGATAGGTTCTTTTATCGCTTTGACTTCATCGAAGCGAGAGAACTTTGTGCTGTGAGGAGCGGTCTTAATAATTTCTCTACCAGCTTCACTTTGAGCTTCTGTAATAATTTCTTCAAAAGCTTTTACTAAACTATCTAAACTATCCTTTGACTCTGTTTCAGTTGGTTCTATCATTAAGCATTCTGGTATATTGGTTGGGAAGTAGATGGTTGGTGCATGTATTCCTTTATCTAAAAGTCTTTTTGCGATATCTAAAGCTGAAATATTGAATTCTTTTTTTAGTTTATTAACACTAATAATAAATTCATGCTTACATAGTTTATTGAAATAAGGTTTGAAGAAATCAGTTCCTGAAAGAATGGGACTTTGACGGATTTTTTCTTGGAGGTAGTTTGCGTGTAGTGATGCTACTTTTCCAATCATGGCGATACCCTCTCTACCATTCGCTTTTATGTAAGCTAGCGCTCTAATAAGTACATTGAAATTTCCATGAAAAGATCTGATTTTCCCTATACTACTTTCTTTGAAAGTTTTAGAATCCCAGAATAAATTACCTTCGCTATTAATATTAATTTGAGGACCAGGTAAATATTTGCATAATTTTCTTTTTGCTCCTACTGGACCAGCTCCAGGACCACCACCGCCGTGTGGGGTTGAAAAGGTTTTATGTACATTTAAGTGGATCAAGTCAAAGCCCATATCCCCTGGGCGACTAACGCCAACTATAGCGTTTAAATTTGCACCATCGTAGTACATAAGCCCGCCACAATCATGTATTGAAGATGTGATTTCTAAGATTTTAGAGCTGAAAATGCCTAGTGTATTAGGATTGGTGAGCATGAAAACGGCTATACTCTCTTTGTGCTTTTCACAAATTTCTTTTAGATGACTCATGTCAACATCACCATCTTCAGCTGATTTAACAGTTATTACTTTAAAGCCTGTCATTACTGCACTTGCAGGATTTGTACCGTGAGCTGAGTCGGGAACAATCACAATGTTACGGTTTTCATTAATGTCTTTGAAATATTTTTTAGCCATTAATAAGGCTGAAAACTCCCCTTGTGCTCCAGCAGCAGGTTCTAAGCTGAATTGATCAAAGCCTGTAATCTCACAAAGTGACCTATTTAAGTCTTGGTATATTTTTAAAACTCCTTGGGAGTTTGAATCTTTCTCGTATGGATGAATTTCAGTCCAGTTATGGTTGCTTGCAATTTCATCATTTACTTTAGGGTTATGCTTCATTGTGCAGGAACCTAAAGGGTAGAAATTGGTATCTATTGAGAAGTTTAGTTTTGATAAATTTGTAAAATACCTACATACTTCAAGCTCCGTTTCATCTTTAAATTGATATCTATTCATATCGATGTCAATATCTAAGCTTTGCAACACTTTAGCCTTAATAGCTTTAAAATTAAAGTTAATTTTGCTTGCAGAGATTTCATTGATTTGTTCAATGAAATTTTCTATTTCTGATTCTGAATTTAATTCTGTAACTGTAATTAAAAACTCTTTAGTACTATTTTTATTGAAGACAGTAAGGCTAACTCCTATATCTGTGAATAACTCAATTAACTTTTCATTTTCTGTGCTGAGACTCACTAAAAATTCATTGAAGCTTTGCTTAGGGCTACTTTCAATAAATATAAATTCATTGAGTAGGTGTTTTAAATATTCACTTTTGAATTTATTTTCTTTAACCACTTTTTCTAAACCACTTTTACCCATTAGTTTTAAGTAGGTAGCTGTGCAAAGAGCATGGATTGATTGATTTGTACAAATATTTGAGCTGGCTCTATCTCTTTTTATATGCTGTTCTCTTGTCTGGAAAGTTAGTACATAGGCTTCATTGCCTCTCCTGTCAGAGGTTTTGCCGACGACTCTTCCAGGGAGTTGTCTTATGTGTGCAAGTTTAGAAGAGATAAAACCTACTTGGGCACCACCATAGAAAACTGGATTGCCGAACGATTGTGCAGAACCACAGACTATCTCAGCTCCAAGTTCTGAAGCTTTATCGTCAGAAAACATGGCAAGAGCTTCACTTACTGTGTAAATAAGAAAGAGATTTAATTCTGCTACTTTCGATTTTAGAATTTCTCTTTTTTTATTTGAAATTTGCTCTCCGTGGAAATTAGGGTTCTGTATAGCCAAAGTGGAACTTTCTTCAAGCTCATCGAGTGAACTGATAAGCTGATATTCAATTTCAAGAGGTTTAGTGTAGCTATCTAGTACTGCTAAATATTCAGGGTGAAACTTACCTAAGAGAAAGATTTTTCTTTTTTTATTTAATCTATAAGACATTGTTATCGCTTCAGCAAATGCTGTCGCACCGTCGTACATTGAGGCATTTGCATAATCCATGCCTGTAATATCTGCTATAAAAGATTGAAATAGATAAATTGCTTCGAGGCTACCTTGGCTAACTTCAGCTTGATAAGGTGTATAAGCGGTGAGGAATTCGCCACGAGAACTAATATATTTAACTAAAGAAGGTACATGGTGTCTATATACACCAGCTCCTTTAAAATTATTCATTTGAAAGTTATTCTCTGATGCTAGTTTGGAAAAGTGTTTAACCAAATCCCACTCTTCTAGTCCTGATTCAAGCTCTAGCTCTTGTTTTAGAATTAATTCTTTAGGGATATCTTTGAAAATATCTAGAATGCTTTCAAGTCCAAGTTCACTTAAAAGTGTTTTAATATAGTCAGCTGAGGTTTTAAAATAAGCCATATTATTTATTTAATATTTTCTTAATATATTATAATTCAGATTTGTTTTCGTGGCTTTCATAGAAAGCTATAAGTATGAAAAATAATATCTGTACTTCATCAAAGAATAAGCTGATATCAAATAAACTTACAATTAAAATATAAACACCTAAAAGGTAATAGATAAGATGCTTGCTAAAAAGCATTCTCAGGTAAAGCCATGTCGAGCTAAGAAATCCTAGTAAGCCGAATTGGATAAAGAAGTGATAGAAAAAATTATGGGCATGATAAAAATCATCTCTACCTAGGGAATCTAACCAAGCTTTATATTTAAGATGCCCTAAGCCAAAGATATACTGAAACCATGAGAAACTTGCAAGTAGTTCATCGATGTTTGACCATAGCTTGATCCTTGGAATGAACTTTTTTGCAAGTGGTAATTTTATACTTGCAATGTCTATTAAGTAAGTGTTCTTAATGAATATGATCATTGCGAGTGAAAGAATAATGCAGCTTATTTGAATAAAAAGCTTTGATTTAGCTTTAAATAGAAAATAAAGGCAAAGCGCTATCATAAAAGCTATCAGAGCCAAGAAATTTGCTAAAGAAAAGGCTTTGATTAAGCCGATTAGAGAAATTAGTATCCCAATTCCAGTTAATGAATAGTAAATAGGGCTTATTTTATTAGCACTGAAAAAATTAGGTCTATGGTATGTTTTTAAATAGCTGTATAAGATTAGTATTAAAACTAATGAAGATTGCACTGCCCAAATATTAGGGTTGCCAGATGATCCATTCCAGCGATATTCTGGGGAGTCCCAAGCTTTATAAAACGAGTAAACCCAATCTATAGCGTAGCTTACTGAAATTAAACTAGTAATTAATCTAAGCAAGGTATGAGAATTCATCTGTAATTCTTTAATAATGGTGATAAAGAATTTAGTCGTGAAATAGAATAGTGGAATCTCAAATATAATTTGAGTATTTAACCAATGCATTCTTTTATGCACTTCAAAAAAATAATCTCCTTGGAATATTCCCCATAAAAGGTGGGTGCCGAAAATCAGATAAACGAAGTAAGCTTCTTTACTATTAAAATTTTTTATAAGTTTATTCTTTAATAGTTCTTTCGTTTCATTAGAGATAGTAAAACTCATCAAAATAGTAGCGACTATGATGAAAATAGTAGTGAAATAAATATTGATATCAGTTAAAAATATACTAAAGAAAAATGAAAAACAAGCAGCCACAGAGATTAGGCTGAGAATAGATATGTCTTGTTTTGTCATCATAAGTTTTGCTAAGCTTGTTACTTAGACATGAATTTTACCATGCAAAGACCAAAGAGTACATTTCAAAGACCAGACATGTCTATTAGTAAAGGAGCCGAAGATAAGGCTTACCAGCTAATAGAAAATTTCAATAATGGTATTTTAAGACAAGTAAAGAATAACGCTTCTGAATTCAGCACTTTAAAGACTCTGTCTAGGCAGCTTAAAAAAGAAGAGGCTACAGATCCTAGCGATAAAATTATTTTTGATTCTGTAAAAAGAATGGAAAAGGATAAAGTTCAGGCTCAAGTAGCTTTAGCTATGAGTCAGATCGCTGAAAGAAGAGCACAGAACATCCAGAGCAGTTCTGTGATGAAGATGATTCCTTATTTTATCGGTATCGCTGGGCTTCTTACTATGGTTATAGTAACTTTCTTCTTTTCAGGAGATTTGAACTTTTCAAATCCTGCTATTACTAGAAATCTAATTATCTCAACTGTGTTTGTAGCTTTACTTGTTTGGGGAATTATCCAAAGAAAAACATTTAAATACGATATTCTAGCGGCTTCTATTTTGCATCAAGTTTGTAGTTCGTATGCTGCAGCGAAGATGCAGGGTAAGGGCGCCGTAGGTGCTCTTCAGAATTTAGAAGAGATGCGTATGCGTGCTAAGTCTATGCAAGAGAAGGAAAAGGCTAAGAAAAAGAAGAAATAATTTCATTAGGCAAGTTTATAAATTCCATGTTCAAAAAAAACCTTGCTTTTCCTGCGATTCTTTTTCTAATAGCTCTAGATCAAATTACAAAATTTTGGGCTAGGCTTTATTTAGCTCCTAAGGTTTATCAGATTTTCATTCCAGGTTTCCTGGAGTTTCGCTATGCAGAAAATACAGGTGTCGCTTTTAGTTTTTTAGAATCTTATCCTCAGATATTATTAATCGCCATTAGTATTATCAATATTGCAATTTTAGTTTTCCTATTTAGGAAAACTAAAATTGAGATTTATTGGATATTTATCTTTGCTGGAGCTTTTTCGAATCTATTAGATCGTTATCTAATGGGCTTTGTGACGGATTTTATTAACCCTACATTTATGAATTTTGCAGTTTTTAATGTTGCTGATGTGTTTTTGAACATCGGGCTTTATATTTATTTGTATTTTTGTTTTGTTGGTGAATTGAGTCAGAGTTCTAAGGCGACATAATTACCATAATTCTCTTTTCATTGATTGAATAGCTTTTTCTAAATTAGTTTCGTTAGGAAACTAACTTCCATTGAAATTTCCTAGGTCATTAAAAATTACACTTAGGCAGCTTTTGAGAGTGTTTATATCATTTTCTGAAAGCTTACCCAATTGTTTGTATGTAAAATCTTTTTCTATAGTAAATATTACAGATTTAAGAGCTGACTCTTTAAGTAAACCTGCGTCTTGCCAATCAGAAATAATGCCTTCACCAATAGATAAAGATGATATTTTACTTGTTATAGCCATCATTATCAGGTCAACTTGTGAATCATTGAAATTTTTTGCACTAATTACTACAGCTGGTCTTTTTTTAATTCCATTTGCACCACTGAACGGAAAGTCAACTAATATTAGGTCTCCAAATTTATAATTCATTATAGATATCGTCTTCTTCGTTATCCCAGACTTTTTTTAAAGACTGCTCACTTAAGATTGACTTAGAATCATTAAAAATAATTTCCTGGTCTTTTGAAACAAAAATAACAATTCCCTCTTCATTTAACTCAGCGTCAATTGGTTCAAGAGGTTCAAGTAAACCATCTTTTGTTAATCTAACTTTGAATTGTTTAATTCTCATAATTAAAGTTTACTATACGGGGATTTTTACGATAAAGCTTTTCTTTAACAGACTTAGAGTCAATCCATCCCTGCTCTTTAGCAGACTTTTCACCATCCATTATTAGGGTTTCTATATTGTTTTCTTGATCTTCTATTAAATCATCCTCAAATTTTAAATGCAGTAAGGCATCTGCAAGCACCTCTGCTTCAGATTGATAGGCACCGCTATTAACTTTTTGGTTTATATACTCTTGCAACTTAGGATCTAAATTTGCATTCATTAAACTTTACCTATTAATAAGATTATCAACTATCTTTATTAAGGTGTAATTAAATAAGTTATTACCGCAAAATTATGAGTCAACTTATAAAGTATGTTAACCCTGCGGTCCAGCCCAAGTTTTCTTACGATTAGAAACATCCATCATTCTTTCGATCGTTAACCTAGCGGGTTCTATAATCTCTTCAGGGATATGAATCTCCGTGAACTCTTTATCTATAGCATCATAGAGGTTTTCAAGGCTGTGATATTTCATATTCGGGCAAAGCGGAAGTGGAAATACTGTCGTTATTTTCTTATCAGGCATATCTGCTTGCATTCTTGCTACTAAGCCTTGCTCTGAAAGAATTACAAACTCATTCTTTTCGTGCTCTTGAACGAAATTATAGATGGCAGAAGTACTGCCGACAAAGTCGGCTTTCCTCCAAACATCTGGATTGCACTCTGGGTGGGCTATGATCACTGCATCTGGTAATTTCTCTCTCTGTTTATCTACTTCAAGTGGAGTTATTTGCCAGTGAGTAGGGCAGAAGCCATCATAGATGTGAATTTTTTTAGAAGGGATTTTCTCTTGAACCCATTCTCCTAATCCTTTATCTGGAACAAAGATTATTTCTTTTGCATCTAAAGACTCTACAATATCAACTGCGTTAGTACTAGTGCAACAAATATCAGATTCAGCTTTAACTGCAGCTGAGCTATTTATGTAGCAAACTACTGGAGCACCTTTGTGATCATCTTTAAAAAGTTTTAGATCTTCGACATTAATCATATCTGCCATAGGGCAACCTGACTGAATATCAGGTAATAAAACTTTTTTATTTGGGTTTAGGAGTTTAGCTGTTTCTGCCATGAAGTGTACTCCACAGAAAGCGATGATGTCAGCATCAGTAGCTTCAGCCTTTTTTGATAGCATAAGGCTGTCACCGACAAAGTCGGCTACTCTTTGAGTTTCTAATCTCTGGTATATATGAGTAAGGATTACTGTATTTTTCTTTTCTGCTAAAGCACGAATTTTGTCAAAGAGTTCTTGCTTTTCAGCAGTTTTATCAACTACAGATCGAGCCATTAATGACATAGTATTAACAATTTTACTATAGTGATAAGTAATCTGCTAAGCTTTTTGCACTTAAAAGAGCATCCTCAGCATAAGAGCCGATACACCAGTCGCCACAGACATAAATTTGTTCTGATTTATCTTCAGGTAGTGAGTCTCTGATGAATAAATCCTCATGTCTGAAATCTTTTATTTCTAAGGCTGGCTTTAATGTTTCTGAGTATAACCATCTGTGGATATGTGAAAAATCAATTTCTAAATCTTTGATGCCACATAGTGATAGGCACTCTTCTGTTAATAATTTTTTTAAGTTTTCTTTATCAATTTCGATATGAGATTTTGACCAGAAGTGGTTTGCTTTAATTACGATACTTGTGACTTCACTATTTCGATCTGGTTTTTTATGATTAAAAACTATATCTGAAATA
>CALBDR010000158.1 GCA_937927525.1 uncultured Candidatus Melainabacteria bacterium | reverse complement strand
GCTAATTATCAGCTATTAATTTTGAATAGCTATAGAGACATATAATAGACTATTTTGTAGTGAATTATTTGAAAGATTTACTATCCAATCATCTTAGAAATCGAAACTGGCTTAACAAAGTTTTTCATTGCTTGCTTCGGGTTTTTAATTGGTGTACTATTTCCAGCTAATTTTTTCATTTCTGCTTCATTTTTTTCTTTATTAACTCTTTGTGTAAATATAGGTATCCCAGATTCTCTTTCTTTCCTGCCTTGTTGAATTGCAGATCTTAATAATGTTGGTTGCCTTAAATCATCTCTTAAGCGAGATGCGATAATTTCTCTTACTTTATTTAATTTAATCTTCTTTTTCGTTTGGTTCACGATATTCCTCCAACTTCAATGAAACTGATTTATTGCCATTTTATAGGGGGGAATTTAAGGAATGGTTAAGCATCATAAAGAAGTAAAGCTAAAATCTTTAGATTTTCTTCAAATTGAAACGGTTAAAGAGCTAAAGACTTTGCTATCATATTAGTTCGTTATTTTTATGCGGAGTAGTCGTAAATAAAAATAAGTTCAGGAAAAACACATGGCCCTACAAAAGAAGAAACCACAAACACCTGGCTCTAGAGGAATGATCATTCTAGATAGAGAAGACATTACTAAGTCTTCACCAGAAAAATCTTTAACTGTCAAGCTTAAAAAGTCCACTGGTAGAAACAACTTAGGAAGAATCACTTGTAGACATAAGGGTGGTGCAGTTAAGAAAAAATACAGAGTTATAGATTGGAAAAGAAATAAAGCTGGTATTCCAGCTACAGTTAAGGCTATTGAATATGATCCGAATAGGAATGTTCACTTAGCTCTTTTGTTCTATAAAGATGGTGAAAAGCGTTACATTTTAGCTCCTAAAGGTTTAAATATTGGTGCGACTGTTGAATCAGGCCCTGAGTCAGAAATTTCTATAGGTAACTGCTTACCTTTAAGAGATATCCCTCAAGGTACTACTATTCACTGTATCGAATTAAACCTTGGAAAAGGTGCTCAAATGGTAAGATCTGCTGGTTCTTCAGCGATGTTATCAGCAAAAGATGGCGATTATGCGATTATCAAGCTTCCATCTGGTGAGCTAAGAAGAGTTCATTTAGATTGTATTGCGACTATTGGTACTTTAGGTAATGCTGACCAGAAAAACACTGTTACTGGTAAAGCTGGTATTAATAGACACAAAGGTATCAGACCTACGGTTAGAGGTTCTGCTATGAACCCTGTTGATCACCCTCATGGTGGTGGTGAAGGTAGAGCTCCTATCGGTGGTATTCCTAAGACATTTAAAGGTAAGCGTGTTGGTGTTAAGACTAGAACTAATAAGCGTTCTTCTAAGTACATCATCACTAACAGAAGAGGAAGAAAGGTAGCAGCTACTAGTTAAAAGGTTATAGGTAAAGATTTATGTCACGTTCAACAAAAAAAGGACCATACGTACATCACTCTCTTTGGAAAAAGCTCCAAGAGATGATAGAAAGAGGTGAGAAGAAGGTAATTAAAACTTGGAAGAGATCATCAATGATTCTTCCTGAGATGGTTGGTTTCACTATCGCGGTTTATAATGGTCAAAAATTTATCCCTGTGTATTGCTCTGAGTCAATGGTCGGTCATAGGTTAGGAGAGTTTGCCCTTACAAGAACATTCAGAGGGCACGCTGGGTCTAAAAAAGCAAAAGTTGGCAGATAATGGAAAAAGTAACAGTAAAAGCAAGATTAGGATTTATTAGACAGACTGCAAGAAAACTTCGCAGAACAGTTAATCTTATTAGAAAAATGAAAGCTGGTGAGGCTTTGACTACTCTAAGGTTCTTACCTTATGCAGCAGCTACCCCAGTTAAAAAACTTCTCATGAGTGCTATGGCTAACGCTAAAGCGAACCATGGTATTGAAAATCCAGAAGAATTATTCATCTCACAATTCTTAGTAGATGATAAGAGCATCCTTAAGAGATATAGAGCAAGAGCGAGAGGTCGTGCATTCTCTATTTATAAGAGATGTTCACAAATGAACATAGTTTTAAGTGATATGAATCCAGCTGAGTATAGTAACTACGTATGGGAAACTTCACCTAGAAACAAAAAAAACTGGAAAAAGGAAAATAAGGAGCTTAGCAAGTAATGGGACAGAAGGTACCACCACGCGCAAATAGACTTGGTATAGTTGAATCTTCAGATTCTATAACATATGTAGAATTTAGAGCTGGTCAATTTGCCTATGTACTTCAAGAAGATACTTTACTTAGAAAGTATATTAAAAAGAAGCTAAAAAATGCTGGAATCAGTAAAATTATCATTCAAAGAAAGCCTGGTCAGGTTCAGGTTAACTTAATGACGGCAAGACCTGGTTTAGTATTCGGTAAATCTAATGAAGGTCTAGATAATCTAAGATCTGAGCTTACAGCTCTTATTAATAGACCAGATTTGACTTTACAAGTGAATGTTTTCGAAGTTAATAAAATTGATGTAGATGCTCAATTAATTGCTGAGAGTATTGCCCAACAGTTAGAAAGAAGAATCGCTTTTAGAAGAGCTATGAAACAATCTATTCAGAGAGCTATGAGAGCGGGAGCAACTGGAATCAAGATTGAAGTTTCTGGAAGATTAGCAGGTATCGAAATTGCTAGAACTGAGAGATCTCAGGAAGGTAGTGTTCCTTGCCATACTTTCAGAGCTAACATCGATTATGGTTTTGCTGAAGCATTAACTACTTATGGAAACATTGGTATTAAAGTTTGGGTAAACCATGGAATTCTTAAGCCAGGAGAGAAAGCTAAATTAAATATTAAAGCTGCTGCTGGAAATATGGGAGGAGTAACAGCTAATGCTGCAGCCTAAGAGAACTAAATTTAGAAAACAAATGCGTGGACGTATGAAGGGTAAAGAAACCCGTGGTGCTGCGATTCATTTCGGTGATATCGGTCTTCAAGCTCTAGAACCTAAATGGATAACTTCTAGGCAGATCGAAGCAGCCAGAAGAGCCATGACTCGTCACATCAAGAGGGGTGGTAGAATTTGGATCAGAATTTTCCCTGATAAGCCGATCACGATGAGACCAGCTGAAACTAGAATGGGTGCTGGTAAAGGTAATCCAGAGTTTTGGGTAGCTGTGGTTAAGCCAGGAAGAGTGATTTTTGAAATCGCCGGTGTTGATTTAGCTTTAGCTAAAAGAGCACTTGAATTAGCTGCTGCTAAGTTTCCATGTAAATGTAAAGTCATTACTAAGGAGGGCTTATAGATGTTATTGAAAGCTAAAGATCTTAGAGATAAATCAGTAGAAGATTTGAAATCTGAGTTAGAAACCCTTTATAATGATCTATTCGAGGCTAAAATGGCCCTTCACTCAAGAAAACTTGAGAATCTGTCTTCTATTAGGGAGATTAAGAAGTCCATAGCTAGAATTTACACGATAATCAAGGAAAAGGAAGAGCTAGAGAATGCCTAAGAGAAGTTTAGTCGGAATAGTAAAGAGCGCTAAAGTTGATAAAACTATTCAAGTTTTAGTAACTACTAAAGTAAAACATAAGCGTTACCACAAAATTATCAATAGATCTAAAACTTTTGCTGCACATGATCCAGAAAATCTAGCGGCTGAGGGTGACAAGGTTCTTATTGAAGAATCACGTCCCATTTCTAAGTCTAAGAGATGGGTTCTATTAAACGTATTGGAGAAAGCTATTTAAGGGATAAAGCATGTTACAACAAGAAAGTGAGTTAAATGTTGCTGATAACACTGGCGCTAAAAGAGTCAGAATAATAAGAGTTTTAAAAGCGAATGCAAAGTTTGCAGAGCTTGGAGATACTTTTGTTGCTACTGTTAAGGATGCACTTCCTAACATGTCAGTAAAAAAATCTGCGATTGTTCGTGGTGTCGTTGCACGTATGAAGAAGCGTAAGAGAAGAAAAGATGGTAGTTGGATTGAATTTGATGAGAATGCTTGCGTTTTAATTGATAAAGCCGGAAACCCTATAGGTTCTCGTGTCTTTGGTCCCATTGCTAGAGAATTAAGAGAGCATGGTTTCATGAAAATCGTTTCTCTTGCACAGGAGGTAGTATAATGCCGAACACGAAAAACAAACCAGTAAAAAGATACACTAAAGCAGCTGTTAAGCCTTTTGTTAAGAAAGGATCCAAGTTACTTTTATCGAGAGCTCTAAATAAAGTTGGTGCTTCTAACCCTAGAGTTAAGTCTCACGTTAAGTGTGGTGATGAAATTGTAGTTATCGCTGGTGCAGATAAAGGTAAAATCTCTAAGGTTCTTGAAGTTTACCAAAACGGAAAAATTTTAGTAGAAGGTGTAAATATTAAAACTAAGCATAAAAAAGCTTATGCACCTGGACAAGAAAGTGAGATCTCTAAAGTAGAATCACCTATTTATGCATCTAATGTAATGATTTGGGATGAAACTACTAAGAAAGCATCTCGCGTAGGTAAAAAAGTTCTTGAAGATGGAAAGAAAGTTAGAATTTCCAAAGCAAGTGGGGAGCAGTTAGACTAATGGCGACTAGTTTGAAAGAAAAGTATAATAGTGAAGTCAAGACTAATCTTAAAGATGAGCTTGGCTGTGCAAATGTGCACCAGATTCCGAAGTTAGATAAAATTGTTATTAACTTCGGTCTAGGTGAGTCTGCAGGTAATTCGAAAACTCTTGAAAGGGCTATTGAAGAATTGGCTAACATATCTGGTCAAAAGCCAGTTATTACTAGAGCAAAAAAATCAATTGCTGGTTTTAAATTAAGAGAAACTGCACCTATTGGTATTAAAGTAACTCTTAGACAAGAGAAAATGTACAACTTCTTCAGTAAGCTTGTTAACATTGCTATGCCACGTATTAGAGATTTCCAAGGTATCTCAAGAAAAGCTTTTGATGGTAGAGGAAACTATACACTAGGTATTAAAGAGCAAATCATTTTCCCTGAAATCAAGTATGATCAGGTTGATGCTATAAGAGGTATGGATATTACTATTTGTACTACTGCTACTAATGATAAAGATGCTTTAGTACTTTTAGAAAAGCTTGGTATGCCGTTTAAGAAATTACCAGGAGCAAAAGGATAATTAATCATGGCAAAAAAATCTTGTATTCAAAAAACTAAAAAGAAAGAAAGGTTAATTGAGAAGTACGCTAAGAAGCGTGCTGAATTTAAAAAGCAATTAGATAATCCTGAACTTGATTTCGAAGAAAGAGTCTTAATTCAGGAAAAACTTGAAAATTTACCTCTTAACTCTTCAAGAGTAAGACATAGAAACAGATGTTGGTTAACTGGTCGCCCTCGTGGTTACCATAGAGATTTAGGTTTATGTCGTAATTCTCTAAGAGAAATGGCGCATAAAGGTTTAATACCTGGTTTAACGAAGGCTAGTTGGTAATAGGAGTTTAATGAATAAGATGTCAGCAACAAAAGAATTAAATATTAAATCGAATAAAGTAAGCAATGACCCGATTTCTGATTGCTTAACTAGAATTCGTAATGCTATTACTATTAAGAAAGCTAAAGTTTTAGTACCTTTCAGTAAGTTGAAAGCTAGTTTGGTTGATTTACTTCAGAAAGAAGGTTATATCAAGTCTTATGAGGTTGTTAATGATGATAATCCTGCGACTAAATCAATTATCATTGAGTTAAAGTATGTTAACGGTACATCTGCAATAAAAGGTTTAAAAAGGGTTTCCAAACCTGGTCTAAGGAAGTATATAAAATCTAAATATGTACCTAGAGTGCTTAACGGTTTAGGTATATGTGTTCTTTCTACCAATAAAGGCTTGATCACTGATAGGAAAGCTAGAGCTGATAAATGTGGTGGAGAGCTTCTTTGCACAGTTTGGTAATTTAAAGGGATAAGAAAAAATGTCAAGAATCGGTAAAAAAGAAATAATAATCCCAGAAAATGTCCAAGTGACATTGGAAGAGTCTGAGCTGGGTACCCTTGTTAAGGTCAAAGGTCCTAAAGGAGAATTAGAGAAGTTAATTCGTCCTGAGATAGCTATTGCTCAAGAAGATAAGACTTTAAAGTTAACTGTAGCTAAGCAAACTAAACAGTCTGCTGCATTTTATGGTTTATCTAGAACACTTGTTAACAACATGATTGTTGGTGTAACAGTTGGTTTCTTTAAAGAGCTTGAAATCCAGGGGGTTGGTTACAGAGCAGCTTTACAAGGAGCTAACATTAACTTTCAATTAGGTAAATCTCACCCAGAGCTTCTAGAGCCACCTGCTGGAATTAGTTTTGAAGTTGAGAAAACTGGTCTTGGTATTAAAGTTGCCGGAGCTGATAAAGAGTTGGTTGGTCAGATTGCGGCAACCATCAGATCATTAAGACCTGTTGAAGTTTATAAAGGAAAAGGTATCAGATACAAGGGCGAGCATGTTCGTAAGAAAGCTGGTAAGTCTGGTGGTAAGTAAGTTTGAGGTAGTATAAATGGCGTTAAGTTCAAGAAAAGTAAGAAGACAGAAAAGACAGATTAGAGCCAGGAAAAAAATTCATGGTACTCAAGAAAGACCAAGATTATCTGTTTATAGATCCAATAAGCATATTTCAGCACAAGTAATTGTTGATGCTGATCCTGCTACTGAAAACAAAGGTTCAATCACTTTATGTGGCACTGCATCTTATGCAAGTGATCTTAAAAAAGATCTTGCTACAGGTGCTACTGTGAGTGCTGCTGAAGCAGTTGGTAAGAAAATTGCTGAGTTAGCTCAAGAGAAAGGAGTAAAAACTGTAGTTTTTGATAAGGGTGGTAACCTTTATCATGGTCGTGTGAAAGCGTTAGCTGATGCGGCAAGAGAAGCTGGACTAGAGTTTTAATAGGAGTTTTTATGTCAGAAGAAGCAAAAAAAGAAGAAAATAAAGTCGAAAATACTGAAGTGAAAGAAACTGAGAAAGCTGTGGAAGATAAGGCTGAGGAAAAAGAAGAAATTAAAGTTGAAGCTAAAAAAGATGATACAGTTGCTAAAGCTGAATCTCAAGAAGCTGCTCCTGCTTCAGACAAATCTGACGCAAAAGCTTTCAATAAAAAGAAAAAGAAAAAAGATGGTGGACAGAGAAGACAGAAGAGATCTGAAACTCAAGAAGCTGAATACGTAGAGAAAGTTGTACAAGTTAGAAGAGTTACTAAAGTAGTTAAGGGTGGTAAGAAATTATCTTTTAGAGTAGTGGTTATTATCGGTAATGAAAAAGGTAAGGTTGGAGTAGGCGTAGGTAAAGCTTCTGAAGTGTTAAGTGCTATTAGAAAAGCAGTTTATGACGCGAGAAAGAATTTGGTTGATATTTCTATGGTAGGAAGTACTATTTCACATAGAGTAGTTTCTAAATCAGCAGGATCTGAGATTATGTTAAAACCAGCTGCTGAAGGTACTGGTATTATTGCAGGTGGTACAGCTAGAATCGTTTTAGAACTTGCTGGATTAGGTGATATTTTAGCAAAATCTAAAGGTTCAAAATCACCATTAAACGTTGCAAGAGCGACGGTTGCAGCACTTCAATCACTTAGAAGTTTCAAAGATGTTGCAAAATTAAGAGGTTTAACTGTTAAACAAATGCTTTTTGCATAAAAGGTTAAAGGATAGAATCATGGCAGAACAAAATAAGAAAAAACTATCAATTAAATTAGTAAGAGGTTATGCGGCAGCTTCAAAAAGACAAGCTAAAGTCTTAGAGTCTTTAGGTTTAAGAAGAACTAACGCAGTTGTCGAGCACTTTGGTTCTCCAACTATAATGGGAATGGTTAAAAAGGTTGATCATTTAGTTCAAGTAGAGGAGCTAGTTTAATAGCGGTCTAGGAGTTTAAACATGTCAGAAAATCTTAAAAATTTAGATAGTGCTGTAGGTGCTACAAAGAAAAGAGCAAGAAAAGGTAGAGGTATTGCTTCAGGAGCTGGTAAGACTAGTGGAAGAGGAATGAGAGGGCAGAAGTGTAGATCTGGATACTCTAAAAAGCCTTGGAGAGAAGGTGGTCAAACTCCTTTATACAGACGTCTACCAAAAAGACAAGTTAACACAAGAATTAACAGAAAAGAGTACTCTGTTATTAATCTAAGTGATTTACAAGTTTTAGCGGATGAAGGTATTACTGAGATCAGCTTACTTGTTCTCGAGGAAGCCGGCATTATCAAAAAAGCTGAACCATATGGACTTAAGGTTTTAGGTGCAGGTGAATTAACTAAAGCTGTTACTGTGAAAGCTAACAAATTTAGTGCATCTGCAAAAGAAACTATAGAGAAAGCAGGTGGTAAAGCAATTGAAGTCTGAAAATAATCAAGTACTTAGTTTTCAAGAAATAACAAAATCTTCTGGTTTAATGCAGAAGATTTTGTTTACTGCAGTGATGATTGCAGTTTATCGATTTGGTGTTCATATCCCTCTGTATGGAGTTGATCAAGAAGCACTAAGATCAAGCACTGTTCTTTCATCGGGTTTACTTGGTTTAGTAGATATGTTTGCTGGTGGTGCCTTAAGTGCTCTATCTATTTTTGCTTTAGGTATTGGTCCATATATTACAGCAAGTATTATCATGCAGCTTTTGGTTGAAGTTGTGCCGTATTTAAAAGATTTGCAAAGAAATCATGGAGAGGACGGAAGGCAACAATTTCAAAAAATTACTCGCTTTTTAACTATATTCCTCGCGTTTTTCCAAAGTCTCGCTTTAGCTAGATTCCTTGATGTTGCTCAAATTGCAGTGGATCCAGGATTTGTATTCTATGCAAGAACAATTTTAGTTTTAACCGTTACCTCATTGTTTGTTATGTGGTTAGGTGAGGTTATAACAGAAAGAGGAGTAGGTAATGGAGCCAGTTTGTTAATTTTTGTTGGTATTGCTTCTAAGCTTCCAGTAATGATAAAGGATACAGCTACTGCTCTTAGAGTGGGTTCTAGCCCACAGTGGGGTGTGATAGCTTTGGTTGCTTTATTCTTAGCTTTGACTGTCCTAATTATTTACATCCAAGAAGGTTCTCGAAACTTAACTATCTTTGGGGCTAGGAAGCAGTCTGTAGTCACTAAAGACCATGCTCTACCTTTAAAAATAAATCCAGCAGGTGTTTTACCTATCATTTTTGCTAGTGCGCTTTTATTCATGCCAGTCCAATTATTAACATTTGCTGGTATGCAAGATAAATCAGTTTCAATTCTATTAAGAGAGACTTTTGCCGCATTTCCTGGCGTCACTGTTTTAACTGGAACTTCAATTGGAGCATTTGGGTCTTGGATAGCTGAAAGAATTGAGTATATTTTCCAATATTCTAAAGTAGAGCATTCGATAGTTTACTTAGTATTAATTGTAGCTTTTACTTTCTTCTATTCATCTATTGTTCTAAATCCTAGAGATATTGCAGATAACTTAAAAAAATCTGGCAGTTCATTAGAAGGTGTTAAGCCTGGTAAGCCTACGTGTGATTTCCTTGAGAAGACTATCTCAAGAATAGTTTTGATTGGTGCTGGAGCAATTGGTTTAATAGCAGTTTTACCTATTCATGCTGAACAGTGGTTCCAAGTAAATACTTTAGGTGGTTTAGGTTCTACCAGTTTAATTATCTTAGTTGGTGTTGCTGTTGATGTGAGAAATCAGATTCTTTCTTATATCCAAAGCCATAGATATCAAACTAAAACTTTACTTGATTAATCTTACTGCTCTAGCTTATTGATTGTTAATTTTAAATTGCTAGGTTCAGATTTACTTTTTATAATTTGAAGTTTTGATATTTTAAGAATAGAATCAGTATCTTTTATTTTACTTTGATAATTTTCAAGAAATTTATTAGAGAGTTTTTCTAAGTATTTATCTGAATAGTTTTCGGTTTCTAATTTAATATAATGTATTATTTCATCAAATAAATTAGCCTTTAAAAAAGATTCAATTAGATTTGGACCTGCTTCCACTAGTACTCGTTTAGGTTGATTTTTTGTAAGATTTTTGATCAAATTATACAGTGCTTCTGAGCTTCTATCAGTTTTAATTTCTGTCACTTTAGGATTCTTAAATACTGAAAGAATTTCTCTCTCTTCTAGCGAAAAATCTTGATTCGATTTTAAAATGATAATTTCTGGTTGCCTAATCTCAGCCAAGTTTAGATCATCTTTTGAGAATCTTAGATTTAATCTAGAATTATCTTTTTTGATTGAATTAATTCCAGTAATTAAAACATTGTGGCATGACCTTAATCTATGAACTTCTTTGCGTGATTCTGAGTTACTTATCCATTTATCATCTTTAATAATCATTGAACCATTTTCATATGATGCTAATTTTAATGTAATCCATGAATTATTAAGATGGTGATTGTTTTTCTTCTTCTTAAGATTTTCAAAAAAGATCCTATTTATAAAATAAGCTTCTTCTTTAATATGAGAACTAAAGGTTTTGGGGAAAACTATTTCTGTACCATTTTTTTGTATTGCTTCGAAAGCTATTGCTCGACTATGGTCTAGATCTGGATTTGGATCATGAATTGCAAAGATTAATTTTTTAAACTTATATTTTTTTATTAGCTCCGTACAAGGTGGTGTTTTACCTGTATGGTTACACGGTTCTAAGCTAACATATATTTCTGATTCAGCTAATACTTGTTCGTGTGTTCCTGGATATTTAGCTAATACTGCATTTACAGCATTCACTTCAGCATGCTCTTTGCCATAGATCTGATGAAAACCTTCGCCAATAATATTACCTTTATTTACAATAACGGCACCTACTATTGGATTTGGGAAGGCGTATGTTTCACCGAGTTTCGCTAATTCAAAACAACGAGCTATAAATTTTTCTTGCATTTTATTGGCTCAACGCTTCTGGAGACTTTAGTTCAAGTTGTTTAAGCTTAGCTTTCTGCCAGAAGTCTTGAAGCTCAGTAGGACTGTGATCTTTGAGTCCATTTGAGCCAGTTCCTTTAATAATTTCTACCATTATATTGAAGCGTTCAACGAATTTATTATTAGTTCTTCTCAATGCTTCTTCTGGATCAATTTTGAACCACCTAGCAAGGTTGACCACGGTAAATAAAATATCTCCTAGCTCTAGCTCTGCATCATTTTTTTCTTCGTCATTTAACTCTTTTTTATTCAAAGTAACTTCTTTAAATTCTTCAATCTCACTATTCAGTTGCTCATAAAGTTTTTTCTCTTCATCCCACTCAAAGCTCTCACGCACTGCTTTTTTAGAGATCTTCCATGCTCTTGCAAGAGACGGTAATTCTTTAGGAATGCCTTCAAAAATAGATTTGCGTGATTTCTTTTCTTCTTTTTTAATTTTCTCCCAGTTATTATCTACCTCATCGGTATTCTCAGCTTTAGCTGTAGCAAAAACATGAGGGTTTCTTCGAATCATCTTGTCATCAATTTCTTTTACTACATCTTCAAAACTAAAGGCACCTCTCTCTTCTGCGATTTGAGAATGAAGCATAACCTGTAAAAGAACATCACCTAATTCTTCCTTAAGGGTTTTGTTCGCTTTTTCTAGACTTGATTCTGAGTTTGAGTCTGTGACTTCGTCAACAGCTTCCAAACATTCGTAGAGTTCTTCTAGTAAATATCTTTTTAATGATGAGTGAGTTTGTTGCTTAACCCAAGGGCAACCTTTTTCCTGGTCTCTTAAAGCTTTTACAGTCTCTTTGAATTTATCGATAGCCATCAGTAATATGATAACAATTTCAGAAGCAAATGACCTGAGTAGTTCTTAGTTTAAGACTAATTTGATAAAGACTAGGATTAGAAATGACATGGTTAGGCATGTGACTTTGTTTCTAAGAACAATGTTAAACATCCACTTAAATGGTTCTAAAAACATTTCAAGCCAGCTTGATTGCTTTTGTATTTTTTCAGGCTTGACTCTTTCTCCATAAACATTGTGAAAAGATTGATTATCAATATGAATAATTTTTTTCCTAAGTTTAAGCAAGTCTTCAACACATAACTCAAGTGCAGGTAAAGATTTAAATAGTTTACCTTGGTCATCATCATATGCCGCTTGATAAGCACAATAATCTTCAGGGTTAATACCATAAGTAATTTGTGGTTTATCACCTAAATCATAAATTATATAATCTATTTGGTCGTAAGCTGCTATAAGCTTTTTGCGAAACTCTGCGATTAACTCATGATTGTCTACGATTTTAGACATTGTCGGGTGCTTTGAACTAATAAGGAGTTTCTTATACTCTTTAGTATCTTCTCTTAGCTTATTTATAAGATTAAGAGCTTCTTCTTTTTCCATCTTCTACTTCTTAATCTGAGCTTATATATATTATAAGCCCAAATTATAGTCTTACTCTTCTCAGCCAATATGTATACTTTGAAAGTAAAGATTAGATTAAAAAGTACTTATTAAAGCAAGTGCAAAAGTTAATAAAACCTTAAAAGATATTTTTGTTCTGTTGCCGGAGTGGGATTCCCTCTAATACAAGGATTTATAGTGATAATGGGGTTTTTGATTGACAAGTTTTTATATCAATGTGGGCAAATTATAAGAGTCTGTTTACCAGATCTTAATCTACACATGTAATTACTAAAGTTACATGAAGAGAGGATAAAATCTTGGGTGAAGTTAATAATCAATCTCTAATAAGACAGCAGCAAACTTTTGCGTTTAATAAGTCGAAGCCGCCTGTTGGTGAAAGTCCTCAAACACAGATATTAGATACTTTATCTGATGAAAATAAAGGACAATTAACTAATGCTGCTAATGTTGCATTAAAAGATCATACTAGTCCTGAGGCTCAAGCTTTTAGAAATGCAGGCTTAACTGGAGATCATGTTAGAAATATTGCAGATGGTAAGATTTCTAAAGTTGGTCCACTACCAAGTGCATATGTTAACAAGCTATTAGTTGAAACTAAACCACAATCTGAGGGTACTGATCCAGTAGTTTTAGGAAAAGTAATTGATCAGTCAGAAGAAAATGCTGGTGGCTTGCGTGATACAAGACTTATTGATAGTGTCTGGGGAGATAATACTTCTGCACAAACTATTAAAGATGAGCAAGGTAGTTTTAATGTTATAGCTGATGATAATCCAGTAACAGATGCAACTGTTTTAGGCGAACAGCCAAATTTGAATCTTGGTGATGGTGTTGTCGCTTTAGGTGATGCACAAATTGCTAAGGGTCAATTAAAGCCAGGAGCTGAAAACTTAGTTTTAAATGAAGCTAGTCCAGAAATGGGAGGAGTAGTTTCTCAGCAATTATTAGGAATTACTCAAGCAACTTAAGGAGAATACGCTAAAATTTTAGTGGGTAGAGGGATGGACCTTAGAGATCAAGCAAGAATATTAGATATTAAAGAAGGTTTAGATCAAGGTAAATTTAAATTATTTTGTCAGGTAGATGATTCTGGTAAAAATAGTAGCTATGTTATCGTAGATCCTACTATCGAAACTAAAGGTAAAGTTTTACTCGCTTTAGACTTAGTTTATGGCATCTTAAAGCCTACTTTTTTAGATGGTGCAGAGGATCTTGAATTAAGAGAAAATAAATATTTTCAGCAGAGTTTAGAGTTTGCAAATGCTAATAAGTTAAAAGATCAACTTTTAGATAGAAATGGTGAAGGTTATTTCTATGATCCTTCCATGGCTGAATTACCTTCTTTCTATGACCCAGAAAAATATAGCTCTGCTGGATCTATGATTTTTAATATTGAAGGTGATGTGCATAATCACAGTGTTATTCTTGTTCAGAGATTAGAAGATGGTAAGATTAAAGCCTCTAAAGAAAATGGTGACTCAGCTCATGGAGAGCTTATGCTTTTTCTTGAGATTTCAGGTTTTCATGTTCCTGAAAATTTATTCTTTCATCAAAGCTAATTATTGATATCCTTTAATATTAATGAGATTTACGGTAATAGTAATATTATTATTTGGCTTAAGTTCCTGTGTTGCCAAAAATCATAGTTCTGATTTACCTAGTAAAATAAGTACTAGTAATAAGATGTTTGAAACTAATTATGATTCTTTAGATGCTGAACAAAAAATACTTGTAGACGAAGCTAGAGCGATTATGGCAAAATCCTATGCTCCTTACTCGCATTTTCATGTGGGCTCTGCTCTAAGAAGCTTCTCTGGAAAAGTTATTACGGGTACTAATGTTGAGAATGCAGCTTATGGACCTAGTATTTGTGCTGAAAGAGCAGCGTTGTTTCGTGCAAATGCACTTGGGGAAAGTAAAATTAAATCTATTGCAATAATTGGGGAAGGAGACGATTTTAATACTGAGGAAGTTGTAGCTCCATGTGGTGTTTGTCGTCAGGTTATTTATGAATACGCTCAAAGATCTGATTACGATATTGAAATAATTATGTCAAATTCACTTTCAGACAAGGTTATAGTTTCTAGAATATCTGATTTGTTGCCTTTAGCTTTTGGACCTAAAGATTTAGGGATTGAGATATAGTGAAAATTCTTCATAGTTCAGACTGGCATATAGGGCGTTATCTCTATGACAGAAAGAGATACGAAGAGTTTGAAGCGTTCTTTGATTGGTTATTAAAAGAAATAAAGTTGCAGGAAATTGATGTGCTTTTAGTTGCTGGTGATATTTTTGATACTTCTGTCCCAAATAATCGTGCTCAGGAGATTTATTATAGTTTCTTATGTAACGTCGCTAAGTCAAAGTGCCGTCATATCGTAGTTATCGCAGGTAATCATGACTCACCTTCATTTATTAGTGCCCCTAAAAATATTTTAAGATCTTTAGATGTGCATGTGGTCGGGACTGTGACTGAAAATCTTGAAGATGAAGTAATTGAATTAAAGAATAATGACGGTGATTTAGAGTTAATTGTCTGTGCTGTGCCTTATCTTAGAGATAAAGATGTTCGCAAAGTTCAGGCTGGAGAGAGTTTAGAAACTAAGTCTGAGAACTTAGTGCAAGGTATTAAAGATCATTATGCTAAGGTTGCTGAGATTGCAGTAGAGAAAAGAGCTTCTGTTGAAGGTAATTCTAAGTATATTCCGATTATCGGAATGGGACATTTGTTTGCTGCCGGAGGCAGCCCTGGAGAAGGTGTGCGTGATTTATATGTCGGCTCACTTGGCTATGTTAGTGCTGAGACTTTTCCTGAAGTTTTCGACTACGTAGCTTTAGGGCATTTGCATATAGCTCAAAAAGTTTCAGGTTCTGAATATATTCGTTATTGTGGTTCTCCTATTCCTATGGGCTTTGGTGAAGCTAAGCAAGTAAAAAAAATAATTACTTTAGAATATAGTGATGGAGAAACTAAACCTACTATTCAAGAAATTCCAATCCCTAATTTTCAGTCACTTGAAAAAATTACTGGTGATGAAACTATCATCAAAAAACGTATTGAGGATTTACTTTCAGCAAATAGTTCAAGTTGGCTTGAAATAGAATATGAAGGAGACCTCGAAGGGCAGAGCTTTAGAGAGGAGGTCTTGGAATTACTTTCTGGTTCAGAGATTGAGTTACTTAGGTTTAAAAATAAAACTGTTTTGAAAAATTATTTATCAAGCCTTAAAGTAGAAGAGAAGCTTGAGGATTTAAGTCCTATTGAAGTCTTTAAAAGGTGTTTAGTAACTAATGAGATTGAAGAAGAAAAGCAAGACTTGTTACTCGCTAGCTATAGTGAGGTTCTTAATTCTATTCAGGAGGAAGATATTAAAGCTGAATGAAGATACTTGAATTACGCTTTAAGAATTTAAACTCTTTAGTCGGTGAATGGTTAATCGATTTTAGCCATGAAGACTTTGTTGAGAATGGTATTTTTGCTATTACTGGACCTACTGGTGCTGGTAAAACTACTATACTTGATGCTATTACTTTAGCTCTCTATGGCTCTACTGCTCGCTTAGGGAAAATTACAGAAAGTAGTAATG
>CALBDR010000157.1 GCA_937927525.1 uncultured Candidatus Melainabacteria bacterium | reverse complement strand
TTCTGCTCTTAAAATGAGTCCCCAACAGTTCCTTGAGCTAAAAGTTAAAAGTGGAGTTACTGGTTCTTAAAATTGGGGGCTTGACAAAGCTTAGGGATTCGCATTCTGGGGAAATTACTTTTTCTACCGATCAAAGCCCACATTACCCACAGATAATAAAAAAAGTTTGCGGGGAAAGTAGGCATATCCAGCTTAAAGGAAAAAGAGGCTGTGTTGTAGGACAAGGAGAATTAAAAGCCTTGGGAAGAGATCCTCTCTTCAGTCTGAACCACACTTACGCCATGATTCGAGACAATATTAAAAGGCTTGCTAGAAGAACTTGGTGCACTACTAAAAGAATAGATATGTTGGAGAATATTTTATATATTTACTCCTACTTCCACAATCAAGTTATTGATAAGCTCAGACCAAAGATTAGTAATTTTGGATTTTGATATCTGTTAGGATAATCTCCTTCTGAAGAGCATTCTTCGGTGCAAATCAATTCTTTGGGGGCAGTTTATGAATATTCCACTAATCTAAATAAAAAGTAGTAACAACTTTATTCAAACTATGAGCATACTTTAATGAGTCTTTAAGCGTATTACTATCTCTATATAGAAAACAAATTAATTGTTGGCATTCATAAATAATTTCTTGGTTACAAAGCCTCGAAGCATCAGCTAAAAGCATATGAGCCCACTCTGGATGCTCAACTATATTTTTAACACCGATTAATTGATCTTGAACTTCTTTAATCTGTTGCTGAAGAGTCTGAGGTAGGATAACTTTTAATTTATCTGAATTACCTCTAAGCGCACCTTTAATAGTCGCGTAATTAGTACCACAGTAGCCACCACTAGTAATAACAGTATTTCCTGCGGCAGTTAGACCAAAGCCAATCATTTCAATGATTTTAATCTGGCTCATAGATAGATCACGACTACCAATCATCGCGATTTTTTTACCTTGAGCGTCTTGAATATTTTTAAATTCTTCACTTAAATCATGAGCTGTAGGCGTGTCTAGAAAGCTCACAGAGTCAGTACCCCCTAAAACAGTATCAGCTTGATCAGCTGAAGAAAATGAGGATTTTACGGTATTTTTTAGCAAATTCTCGTTCATGATTTACAATTATTATAAGTGAATTTAGAAACCCACAGTACAGATAAAAAGATTAGCATTTTAGACGGTTTAAATCCAGCACAAAAATCAGCCGTTGAACAAAGAGGTGCTCCTTTACTCATTTTAGCTGGTGCCGGAAGCGGAAAAACCAAGGTTTTAACCCATAGAATCTGCCATATGATTGAAAGCGGTGTCCACTCTGGTTCGATTTTAGCGGTAACTTTTACGAATAAAGCCGCTAAAGAAATGAAGGAAAGACTTGGGAAAATAGTTGGCGAGGAAGGTATTAAATATTCCTGGATCGGTACTTTTCACGCTATTTGCGCAAGGATTTTAAGAGCAGAAATAGAAAAATTAAAGATTCCAGCTCCTGATGGCTCCATTAAAACTTGGAATAAAAACTTCGTCATATTTGATGAAACTGACACTATAAATATAGTTAAAGAAGCTATTAAAAGTCTAGATTTAGACCCTAAGATTTATATCCCAAAAACAGTTAGATATCGTATTAGTGAAGCGAAAAATGAGAAGAGGCTCGCGAAAGATTTTAGTACTGACTCACTGAACTTTAGAGAAGAGCGTATCGCTCAAATCTACACTAAGTATGAAGACATAATGTCTAAAAATAATGCTCTCGATTTCGATGACCTTCTTTTATTCACGGTAAATCTTCTTGAGCAAAACCCACAGGTTCGTCAATATTATTTCGAGAGATTTAAGCATATATTGGTAGATGAGTATCAAGATACGAACCACACTCAGTATGAATTAATTCGTTTACTTGCAGAAGGTTGTACTAAATTAGAAAGAAAATCTCCTGAGAGATATAACCCAGATTCTCACTGGAATTTCTCCCATAAGTCACTAACTGTAGTAGGTGATGTCGACCAGAGTATATATTCTTGGCGCGGTGCTGATTTTAGAATCATTATCGGTTTCCAGACTGACTATCCTAGCGCTGATTTAATTAAATTAGAGTCTAACTACAGGTCAACTGGGAACATCCTTGCTGTAGCTAATAAAATCATCGAAAATAACTCTGAAAGAATCGATAAAAACCTTCAAGCTACTAAAGGTGAAGGCGATAAGATCACAGTCTTCGAGGCTCAAGATGAACTAGAAGAAGCACAATACATTAGCGCTGAAATTCAGAAAAGAGTAGCTTCAGGTGCTCAACGTTTAAAAGACTTCGCGATTCTTTATAGAACTAACGTTCAATCTCGTGTTTTAGAGGAAGCTTTGCTAAGAAGAAATATTCCATATGTAATAGTCGGTGGTTTTAGATTCTATGACAGAAAAGAGATTAAAGACATGCTTTCATATTTAAAAGTTCTCTATAATCCTTCTGATAGTCAGAGTTTGAAGAGAGTTATTAATGAACCGCGCCGCTCAATCGGCGCGACCACAGTATCTAAAGTAGAAGAGCACGCCGCGACTTATGGTTATACTCTTTATAGAGCGCTTCTAGAAATTGATGAAATTGAAAATATTTCAGCATCCGCAAAAAAGAAAATCAAAGACTTCATAAATATTATTGAAGAACTGCGCCTCGCTGAAAAATCTTTAGATTTAGGTGACTTAGTCGATGAAATCTATCATAAAACTGGCTATGCTGACATGTTAAATAAGTCTAATGACGCTGAATCAGAGTCCAGAATGGAAAACATCCAAGAATTAATCGGTGTAGCTACTGACTTCGCTTTAAATTCAGAAGATAATTCACTTTCAGCTTTTCTAGCTGAGATTTCACTTTTAAGTGAAATGGAAAACTCTAAAGAAAATACTAACTCTGTCACCATGATGACTTTACATGCAGCTAAAGGTCTAGAATTTCCTGTAGTTTTCCTTACGGGTATGGAAGAGGGAATTTTCCCACACCAAAGAAGTTTAGATGCCAAAGATAAGACCCAGCTAGAAGAAGAAAGACGCCTAATGTACGTAGGAGTAACTAGAGCAGAAGAAAAGCTCTTTATGACTCATGCTCGTAGAAGAAGAATATTTGGGCAGACTGACTTTGCTATGCCTTCTAGGTTTTTAGAAGAAGCTCCACCAGAATTACTTTCTGGTTACTACGGTCAATCCCGTGATAACGATGCAGGTCCAAGCTACACTGCAAATCTAGGCTATAAATCTAACTCAAATGGCTACTCACGTGAAGAATTTGTTGATAATAGCTTTAGCCCAAATAGCTTTAATTCAAACAATAAAGCTAAAGTAAAACGCCCTGGAGCGAATTCATTTGGTGGTTCTAGCTCATCTGTATCTGGTTACTATGATGAAGGTAGAGGCAGCGATGCTAGAGCGAACGCAAGACGTGAAAACGCTTCGCCGAAGAACTTTAAAATTGAATTTGAAGTAGGTGACACAGTTAAACACGCAAAATTCGGTGAAGGGAAAGTTTTACAGATACTAGGTTCTGGTGAAAAGATTCTTTATAATATTGAATTTACTGAAGGAAATCAAAAAAAACTTCTAGATCCTAAATTTGCGAAGCTTATTAAAGTTAACTCGTAACTGATTTTATATTCTTTAAAGTTGAAAATATGCATCTTTATCAGTTACCGATTTATAAAGAATCTTGTAAGATAAATCCAAAATCTTTACCTAAAGTAGATATATGTATTACAATGTAATTAAATATCCTTAACATTCACTTAAGTTTTAATACTTTCTTCAGGGAATCTAATGCCTATTAACAGCACTAAAATTCTAAACCCTGAGTCTCTAGTCCCGCCTCGCGAACATGAGACTGAATTGTCTATTTTAGAAAAACCTCAATCTAATCAAGAGCTTCCCATAGCAAGTCTTGAATTAGCTTCCAGAAAAAATGGTGAAAACCTATCAGCCATGGATAAATTACTAGAAAAACTAGGTGATAAAACTGTAAAATTTAGAGCAAAGCACGGACATCTTTTTAACCAGATTATTAGTACTGGAAATAAACTAAGTGTCGGTACTAACTTAACAGCTACAGCTGCTGAACCTAATGGAATCAAACAGTTTGGACCTGCAAGTAGACTTGCTACAGCAGCAAACTTAGTTTTAACTGGTGTAAAAGGCACTGAGGTAGGTTTAGCAGAAACCAGGGATCCTATATACGCTTTTGGTAAAGCCTCTGATGCCTTAATCGGGATGCTACCTATGATCCCACAAGAATGGCAATTTGCCCTAAGAATAGGTCCGAGCTTATCAAATTTTGCTACTGCTATTCGACAAGAAGCAGGAGTTGATCGTTATGAAAACTTCAGTGATGCTTTTAAATTGGCTGGTAAAGAAATCGGTAAATACCTAAAGAATGTTAGGAATATTGGTTATATAAAGAGCTTTAAGCCAGAAAATTCTGAAAAATCTCGAGCTTATTCAGTTGGAGCACCATTGCAGGCATTTGCAGGATCATTACTTTCTATGATTTCATTTGTTCCTCTTATCCCTAAATCAGTTCAAAAACTTCTCAGAAGCGTAGGCTATTTAAATAGATTTGCCGGTGCAGCCACCATTGACCTTTATGAAGGAATGTCGCAGAATGCAAAAAGTCAATTCAGTGGAGCTGCAAAGCTCAACTTCCTTGGAGGAGCAGTTTCTGACATCGTGAACAAATTAAGCCAAGTGGGTAAGTGGGCTACTGAAGACAAATTAAAACTAAGTGAAAACTCAACTCCAGTTCAAGTCTTAAACTGGATTGAAACATTCACAAAGAACCTCACTCCAGCTCTAGAAAGCCTAGGCAGGGTAAATAATGAAACAGCGATAAAAAAAGGAATTAATAATCCTAGATTTAAAGTAACTGGCTTTAAAGGTATTATGAGCCGGTACACCTCAAGTGTTCTAGAGTCTATGTTAGGAATCCCTGCACAGAGAAACTCAGAAGAAGAGGTGTCAGCCTTAGAAAATCTAAGGGGAGAAGTTCCAGAAGAGAATAAAACTGAAATTGAGCCTGGAGTTGATAAACAAGAACCCCCTCTCGCTAAAACCAAAGTAAAACCAACTAAACTTAAATACAACTCACATAATGATAATTCAATTTATGATAATGAACATAGTTATACTCCAGTTAAGAAGCTTAGCCTGAAACCTAGTATTATTAAGGAACCTGTGCTCACTGTGGGAGAAAAGCCTGCAGCAGAAGGAAAACCTGAAGTAAAAGCTAAAGCTCAAAGAAATAAAATAAAGATAGAGATGAAGAAAGCTGAGATCAGGCGACGGATACAATCTACAAAAGCTCAAACAGCTGAACATGGAAGTATTGGTGAGAAATTAAATCAACTAGGTACTTCAACTAATGATCAAAAAACAACTGAAGAAGAAGAAGAAGAAAAAAAACTCATACCTGTGGATTTCTCAAATCAATCATCTAGAAAAACTAGTGAACATGCAGGCAACCAAGTAACACCAATAGCGATAAACACTAAAAAGCTCAGCACTTAGCTAAATAAACCTTTTATCCTCAGGTTTAAGGAATGCTTTCAGACCTTTAACAATAGGTAATCCATCCTCATTTTTATCAATTAGTATATAAGGAACATATTCTTTAATCCATATTGCCATTGATCCTAAAGCTAATTGATGGTGGCGAGAATTCTTATTATAGTTACTATAAAGCAGACCTGGCAATTCGTTTGTTATCAAATCTTGACTATCTTTAGACACAAGTAACTCACCGATATTTTTCATCTCACTTGACATCGAGCTCAATACTTTCCTGATAGCTGGCATAGAGAGTTTATGACCATTCTTATCAAATAACATAGATTCTTTAGGTCCCTGAAATTTACTTAATGGAATAACCTCATAAGGGACAGAATCTGATTCAAAATCCTGATCTCTTGTGCCCTTGAATACTCGATGCGTGATATTATGTTGAATACCCCATGAATCAAGTAATTGAATTTGATAATCCGTAAGTCCAAACATATTAATTTCAGGTATAACTGAACCAGTCTTCAGAGTTAGATGAGGAGCTTTAAGGTTAAAAGCCCAAGACTGAAAACTGTTTACATGCCTTGACTCTTTCATGAAATAAAACAAATCTGCTTTATTTTCGCCACCTTTTTCTTTTAATGAATCATTTAATGACTCAGCGTCACTTTTGTTTAGAATAGTTTCCAAACTTGCTTTAGCATTGTCTCTTTTACTTAATTGGTTTTTTGTAGAAAGATAGGCTATCTTTAAGAAATGGGGACTTGGCATAGCAAATATATTCGCCCCCAAAGTCATACGCAAATTTGAGCTACTATTAGGGTTCAGTTCTTTGTTTTCTTCATCAGAGAATCTATGAAAAGCGATGTTATCATTAGGTCTCTCTTCAGCCTCTCGTTCACTAATAAAACTAGGGACAAAAATATTTTTATAATTAGTTCTTAGTATCCTCCCACTTTCATCAAAGTCATGATCTTTTATCATAAGATCTTTAGGAAAGTACCTAGGGTTTGAAAGTATATTAAGAAATAAACTAGGCTCATATCGCCAAAATAACTTAGGGTTCAATTTTATTTCATCATCAGTTATAGTACATAGTTCGCCTTTATATTTTCCGTCCCCCATCTGATCAATTTCGCGCTCTAAATTTGCCAATTTATTTTCATAAGGCAATAAAAAAGTATTCATGTTCATTGAAGGGTATGGCCTTTCAGGGTCACTAGCTATTGTGTCGAGGTTAGATATCGTATGAAGTAAATTTTCAAGTTTTGCTGGGCTAAGCTTAATTAACTCTCTCTCAATGGTTCCCTCCTTTTTAGATATTTGCTGAACATTAAATCCATCTAAACCAGATTTAGATAAACTTAATGCAAGAATATACATAAATGGTAATTTATCTCTAAGTCTGGGGCTTCGCTTAATAGCATTTATGTATTCCATAGAATTGTTAACACTATCGAAGTAAGGAATCTCAGAATCATCGTCTAACTTTGAAAGACGATCTGCAAATGATGATGCATGACTACCTCTAGGCACAGTAATAGTAGTTCTTGATCTACGACCAGTATTATATTTGATATGAAGGTTAGGTATAAGCCTTACTCTTTTAGGTATATACTCATTCAAGCCACTAGTTATAGCCATATCTACTGTTAAAACAAAACATCTAAAAAAAGATTATCGCATATTAACTATATACAAATTTATTTTTTATTCTCAAGATTTTCCTTAACCCTATAGGCTAAAGACTCCCAATCTCCAGGCTCCTCTTGCCTGTAGACCTCATAATTCATATAGTACTGCACCTTTTGTTCTTCATTTCCCCAGCGCCAATATGGATATTTTTTCAGTAAAAGTTTAGTATTCACCCCGAGCGCACCAGCTAAATGAGTAATTCCTGAATCTAGACTAATTAAATAATCACAGGACTTCAAGTCCATTTCATCACCATTATAAACTTCGTCAAAGATAGCTGAAGCTTTTTTAGCAACAGAGAAGTCTCTTTTATTCTTCAGTATATTTGCTAACTGAAAATGCAAGTCAGCTTTTTCGGATTAAGCTTAATTGCTTTATTTAAATTTTGAATAGCTTCATCTACATTTATGATCAAATTTATATTTATCCTCGAAACACCAGAGAATCAAACATCTACTAGGTTTTATAGGTTCTCTAGAGATAGCTATGATAAATACTGCAGATAGAACTCCTCCTTATAAAATCACTGCTTTAAGCGCCTAAAAAAAATTTATCAAAAAGGCAAAACTTTAGCCTTATATAAGTTAAGACCTATCGGAATTTAGGGAATTGGTGAAATGGCAACAATCAAAAAAAAGAAAATAAACAGAATGCTAATAAACATCGATATATTCCAACAACATGCAAGAAAAAAGACTTTTATTCAAAGCCAAGATCTTTACTACAAGGATCTTGAGAGCTTCCTATCGTGGATAGACTATAAGTTCAAGAAAGCTTCAATTAAACCATATGTGAATAAGCAAAAAATAAAGTTATTAGAACTACGCAAAGCTGAAAGCTAAAAAAGCCCCAAACTACTTGATTTTCAGTAAAGCCACATAATTCAAAATGATGATGCAGTGGAGACATCTTAAATAAACGCTTACCTTCACCATAGATTTTTTTAGTAATTTTAAAATATAGGACCTGAATTATCACTGAAAGTGATTCCATAACTGGAATAATAGCGATTAAAATCAAATACCATTCCAAGTCTTTCACATAAGCCATAACCCCTATTAGCATTCCTAACGCAAGGCTTCCACTATCTCCCATAAAGACTTTTGCTGGTTTTAGATTGAAAAGTAAAAAGCTTAGTAAAGAAGCTAGGGTAATTAAAATTAAAGAAGAAAAACTATAATCACCTCTCAGACAAAGTATCCCCTGCAAAGCAGCTAAGCTTAACATAGCTTGGCTAGTAGCTAAACCATCTAAACCATCGGTTAAATTAAAGGCATTACAAGTCCCAGCAATGACAATAAAAGCCCATATTAATGAAAAAATCGTGAAACTTTTAACCGAAAAAAATAAAACTAAAGCTGCGATTATAAATTGAATAATTAGTTTATGAATAGAACTCAAGCCTTTGTAATTTGACTGAAAGACCTTTAATGAATCATCAACAAGCCCCATCAGGAATGCTGAAAGAAAGGCAAGTAATGCTATTAAAGTATCTCGATCATTGACAATAGAGCTCAAATTTTCTTCAGAAGAGCTTTCTGTAATATTCAAAAAAGAATTTTGACTAAAATAAAACTTAAATCCAAAGAAAAGTATCGGAATAACAAAAATCCAAGATCCCATAGTCGGGGTTCCCATCTTAGTCTCCAAGTGACTTTGAGGACCTTGCTCTCTAAAAGCTTGAATAGATTTTATTTTTTTTAAAATAATAATGATCGGCTTTGCCAAAAACAAAGAACAGATAAAAGGCAATACAAACAAGCTCAGGACTTGATATTTTGAGATAAAAAGCATCAACTATATTTTATACGCATTTTCAAAATTAATGGAGATTCGCTAGAGTAACTTTGAACCTAAAAGTCTTAAGATATCTGAAAATAAATGTAAAACAATAAAAGCTACAATAACAGAAAAATCAAAACCACCAAGAGGTGGGATAACAGATCTAAAAATACTTACATAAGGCTTCACGACTTGGTCTAAGAATTGGAAAAATTTAGTAACCGTGAACCTCGGAAACCACGAGCCGATCACCCAAGCAAGCAACATATAGCTGTAGATTTCGACCATTTGTATTAGCAGTATTACAAGTTTATTAAGCATGATTTCCTTCTCTAATATACCAAAAAACTGTTGATATAATGTAATAATTGCTAGCAGAAGAAATTAAACCGAATCTAAAAGAAAGCTTGGTTAAGGCTCTTACCCAGAAAAGAAGAAACCAAGCTGAAATTGACTTTATAATTAAGGCATTTGAACTTGCATTTGATCAGCATATTACTCAAAAAAGAAAAAGTGGTGAACCATATATAACTCACCCAGTAGCAGTAGCACTATCTCTAATAAATTTAAACTGTGATAAAGAAGCTATTTGCGCAGGCTTGCTTCACGATGTCGTCGAAGATACTAAAACTAGCAGGGAAGATCTCTTTGAACTTTTCGGTGATGACGTGGCGGATATTGTAGATGGGGTAACTAAATTAAGTAAGTTAAACTTCAAATCATCTGAAGATGAGCAAGCTAACAATTTCAGGAAAATGCTTTTAGCAATAGCTAAAGATGTTCGAGTTGTATTAGTAAAACTTGCTGACAGACTTCATAACATGCAAACCCTGCATCACCTTCGTGAAGAAAAACAAATTCGCATATCACAAGAAACTTTAGATATATTTGCACCACTTGCTAATCGCTTTGGTTTGAGGAATATTCAAATCGAACTCGAAGATCTCTGTCTTAAATATCTCCATAAAGATGAATACTCAGCAATTAAAGAACTTGTTAAGAGTAAAAAACACGAAAGAGAAGCTCAAATTCAGAAACTAAAAATTGTAATAAAGCAGGTCTTGGACGACAATTCAATCAATGCTGAAATTCAAGGCAGAGCAAAACATTTTTATAGTATCTATGCCAAACTTAAACAAAAAGGTGTAAACGTCAATAGTGATGAACAGTTAAATGAGCTTCCGATCTATGACTTACTCGGAATCAGAATTTTAGTCGATAACATCAAAGATTGTTATGCAGCTTTAGGAGTTATTCATGAAACTTTCAGACCAATGCCCGGTAGATTTAAAGATTACATCGCACTACCTAAAAGTAATATGTATCAATCTTTACACACCACTGTTATTATTCCATGGGATGAAAAACCACTTGAAGTTCAAATCAGATCATACGAAATGCATGAGATCGCAGAACATGGTATAGCAGCCCACTGGCACTATAAAGACCAAGCCTCTAACCAAGCTGATCTTAGTGATGCTGAAGAGTTAAAATGGTTAAAGCAATTAGTTTCTTGGCATACCGACGTAAGTGAAGCTAAAGAATATTTCTCAGGTGTAAAAAATGATGTTCTGACTCAAGAAGTTTACATTCTTACACCTAAAGGTGATGTCATTGCATTACCAGTAGGTTCCACACCTGTGGACTTCGCTTATAAAATTCATACGAGGATTGGAGATACTTGCACTGGCGCAATTGTTAACGAGAAGATGGTAAGTATCAACTACAAACTCAAGAATGGCGACATGGTTGAAATTGTCACTAGTAAAAATGGACACCCTAATTTATCCTGGCTAAACTTTGTTAAGACTCACCAAGCTAAATATAGGATTAAGTCTTGGTATAAAAAACAAAACCGTGATAGGCACATTAATATAGGCGAACAGCTTTTTGTAGAACACTTCGGCAAAGCTGAATCTGAGAAGCTTTTAAAAAGTGAAGACCTAAAGCAAGTGCTCGGAAAATTAAACCAGAAAAATATTGAAGACCTGTTAGCTGCTATCGGCTCTGGAGATCAATCTATAGCTCAGGTAGAGACTAAGCTCAATCATCTTCGCCCACAAAAAGAACAAGATGTCTCAAAAGAACAACTGGAAAAATTCAAAACCAGAAAAGCTCCAGTGAAGGGTGACAAGGCCGATATACCAGAATTAGATGGCTTACTTTACACCATAGCAAAGTGCTGCATGCCGATTCCAGGCGAAGCTGTTATCGGAACTATTTCTAAAGGTAAAGGAATTACAATTCACAGAGCTGACTGTTATAACGTTAAGCAAGTTGAACCAGAAAGGTTGATGCAAATCAACTGGAAAAATAAAGATCAGAAAACTTACCCAGCTAGGATTAATATCGAAGTAATAGACAGAATCGGTATGGTAAAAGATATCCTTACTCTGATCGCAGACGGTGGTTTTAATATTCGTGACTTTAAAGTTACAGAAAGACCTACTAAGACTACTGCTTTATTAAAAGTAATTTTAGATATTCAGGGCGTGGAAGAACTCAAACAACTTACACAGAAGATGTTGAATCTTTCTGATGTTTTACAGGTAGAGAGGTTGTAAATTTGCTATTCTAAAAGTCATGAACCTAAGAATAGACGGACGTAAACAAGCAGAATTAAGACCTTATAAATTTGAAAGAAACTATATAAAAAATTCAGCCGGATCAGTTTTAGTTAGCTGTGGTGACACTAAACTTATAGTTACAGCGAATTTTGAAGAAAGAGTTCCACCATTCTTAGATAAAGAAAAAGATGGCTGGCTAACTGCTGAATACAGCATGCTACCTGGTTCCTGCCTCGGTAGAATAAAAAGAGATAGAGCTACTAACTCTGGCAGATCTCAAGAGATCTCTAGATTAATAGGACGCGCTCTAAGAGCGATGATAGATTTAAAAAAATTCCCTGGCTTTACCATTCATGTCGACGCTGATGTAATCCAAGCTGATGGTGGCACACGCACTACTGCGATCACTGGAGCTTACATTGCAGTCTATGACTGCCTTATGAGAATGAAAAAGGAGACAAATCTTTTTCAAGACCGTCTCCCTATCATTAATCAAATTGCTGCTGTGTCAGTAGGAATACGAGATAATCAAATCCTACTAGATTTAAACTATGAGGAGGACAGTACAGCTCAAGCCGACGCGAATTTTGTACTAACAAGCGACTTAGAGGTTGTCGAGATTCAAGGTACGGCTGAGCAAAGCCCTTTTAAGTCTGAACAATTTCTTCAGATGCTGGCATTCGCTCAAGAAGGAGTTAGGTCACTATGTAGTCACCAAAATCAAGCCCTTGAACTGCACTTAGCTTCTCGCTAATGTAATTTAAAAATCATTATCGAGCACCATCCATTTGTTTAAGCCTCCCCGAGTTTAAGTTTCACCCTCCTTTTGGTTCAGCATTCACACACAATGGTATTAAAACATGGCTTTATTAAGGAATAATTAAGAACAATGCAAGTATCTGAAAAAAAATTCACGATAATATCAAATGGTAAACCAACAAGCAAAATCCTGTCAGAGAAAGCATTCCAGAGATCAACCGGGGTCGAAATCAGCAATACAAATCACATAATTATTGCCTGTGATGGAGCCATCGATAATTTAGAACTCTTTAAGCTAAAAGCTGACTATTTAATAGGTGATTTTGACTCCATCTCAGCAGTTAGACTTAATCAATACCAAGAAAATAAGTACACAAAAGTAATTTTAGACCCTGACCAAAATAAAACCGACACCAGAATTGCTATAGAACTAGCCATTGAAAAAGGTGCTCAGGAAATTTATATATTAACCGCGACAGGCGGTAGGTTAGATCACTTACTTGCAAATATTTTAGATTTGAAAATTATTCCAGAGCATATAAATGCAAAGATTATTGATGAATATTCAGTAGTGGAATATCGCAATAAATCATGTGTTTTTCTTGGTGATGTAGGCGAAACTCTATCTATCATTCCTTTGAGTGATATTAATGAATTAAGCTTATCTGGGTTAAAATATCCATTAAATGGGATAAATATAAAGGCTGGTGAGCCACTTATCTGTAACAAATTTATAGAAAATGAGGCTAAAATAGATTTCAAATCAGGAGAAATTTTAGTAATCAGAGCATATGATTAACACTATTGACTTATGGATAATTGGATCGTATCTAGCTCTAGTGCTATTAATAGCTCTATTCTCAACAAAAGATGAAAAGAAAAATTTAGATAACTTCTTCTTAGCCGGTAGGAAGTTAACTATTCCAGCTTTGGTAGCAAGTTTAACTACAACCTGGTACGGAAACATAATAGGCTCTTCAGAATTAGCTTTCAACAGTGGCTTTGCAAACTTATTAGTTCAAGGTTTTTTCTGGTATGCTGCCGCACTTCTATTTATGATTTTCCTTGCACCGAAAATCAATCTAAAGAAAGTTTTCACATTACCAAGCATCATTGCTAACCGCTTTGATAACAAAGCTGCTACCCTTGCAGCATTTATAAACTTAATCATGAATAATGTTGCCCCCTATGTACTTTCACTAGGTTTAATCTGTTCATATTTTCTCCCAGTAGAAAGAGAGCTTGCGATTTTAGCTGCAACTACAATCCCACTTATATATACCTTGAGGGGAAGTTTCCAGACAGTAATTCTCACTGACATAATCCAATTTTTCTTTATGTATCTAGGACCAGCCTTGCTTTTAAATATTCTTTATACGAAATATGGTGGTGTCGAATTTATTCAAAGCAAAATCACACCTGAATTACTTCAACTCAATGGTAATCTTAATCAAATGCAAATCATAGGCTGGGCTCTGCTTGCAGCTTGGACTTTAGTGGATCCAAACTTCTACCAGAGATCACTTGCTGCAGTTAATAGTAAAAGTCTTAGATGGAGTATTTTCATTTCTATTATTTTCTGGTTTATTTTTGACATGATGATTACTGTTATTGCACTCTATGCAAAAGCGATAATGCCTCTTAGTGACGCTAAGTTCTCCTTCTTGGACATTGCTCAAAGTGAGCTAGGGGCAGGTACACTTGGAGTTTTCATCGTAGCGATACTCTCAATTTTAATGTCCACTATTGATTCACTATTATTTAACTCTGGAAGTATTTTTGCCTTTGATATCTACACAAGAATTAAAAATTCCCTATTTAATAAAACCACTGCTGTTCAGCTTCACAGTGAAGCTCCTAAGGTTAGCCTCACAATTCAAAATTCTTATCATAACAAACATAAAACAGAATTATTGATTAGTAGCAGAATAGGAATATTACTTTGTGCTGCAGCTGGAGTTTACATAGCAGTTAAAAGTGAATCAATAATTGAACTTATATATTTACTTGGATCTCTGGGAGTTGGCTCGTTGCTAATGCCGTGTCTAATCGCCTTGTTTGTAAAGAGGACTTGGTATCATTCTCGCGCATTAGCGTTTTATATTATGCTGGCTTCCTTTTTAAGTTCAATTGCCTGGATTTTCTTGAATAAATTCTATCTAAATCTTAAAGAGTATATTTTTGATATTGAGCCTATTTTTGTGGGTTTAGGTTTATCTTTCTCTTTATTTTCCATTGATATATTAAGAGTTCAGCTTAGCAGACTTTTTAATAAGTAGAGGCTCTAATTAATCTAACTTCAACACAGCCATAAAAGCATCTTGTGGTAATTCTAAGGCACCAACGTATTTCGCACGGCGCTTTTTACCTTTTTTCTGTTTCTCTAAAAGTTTTTTCTTACGGGAAATATCACCACCATAACATTTCGCAAGAACATCTTTACGCTTAGCTCTTACTGTTTGTCTTGCGATGATCTTACCGCCGATAGCTGCCTGGATCGGAATTTCAAAGAGGTGTTGCGGAATCACTTCTTTAAGCTTAATAGTTAATTTGGAACCTACTTCGTAAGCCTTATCTCTATGAACTATAGCTGAAAGTGCATCTACTCTTTCGTTATTTAAAAGAAAGTCTAATTTTACCAAATCACCTTCACGGTAATCTGAAAGCTCATAATCCATAGTGGCATAACCTTTAGAAAGAGATTTCATCTGATCAAAGAAATCTGTAACTATCTCTGCTAAAGGGATATGATAAATCAAATTCACCCTACCTGTATCACCGATAGCATCTAAATGTTTCATATCAATAAAAACACCACGTTTTACTTGGCAGAGTTCCATAATCGCACCGACATAAGGCTTCGGTAACATAACATTTACCTTCATGTAAGGTTCTTCTATTCTCTCTCTCTGAGTTGGATCTGGGAGGGCACTAGGATTATCTACCTCTTCCATTTTTCCTGAAGTTAAGTAAACATGATATGCAACACTCGGAGCAGTGATAATTAAATCTAAATCATACTCTCTTTCAAGTCTCTCCTGAATTACTTCCATATGAAGCATCCCTAAGAAGCCACATCTAAAACCAGAACCTAAAGCTGATGAAGTTTCTGGCTCAAATACTATAGAAGTATCGTTTAATTTCAGTCTCTCTAGAGCTTCTTTTAAATTAGTATAATCACCTGCATCTACAGGATACATTCCACAAAAGACCACTGGCATAGCAGCTTTATAACCAGGAACAGGTTGAGCTGTCGGCTTCTCGAAACTAGTAATCGTATCACCGACTATGTTTTGAATTTCTTTAATTGAACAAGCAATATATCCGACATCCCCAGCCTCTAATTCTTCAACAGCAGTTTTATTAGGAGTTCTATATCCAAGCTCAACTACAGGATAATTTTTATTAGCCTGCATAAATTTAATCTCTTCAAGACGCTTTGCTTTTCCCTCTAAGATTCTACAATAAGCTACTATACCTAGGTAAGCAT
>CALBDR010000156.1 GCA_937927525.1 uncultured Candidatus Melainabacteria bacterium | reverse complement strand
TCATGGTTACCATCACCGTTAGCGTTTCTATCATTTAATTCTTTAAAGTGTTGATGGAGATTGTTTAAGAATAATGCTGAAGCATTATCCATAACACCTAGGATCTCACGATCTCTATCATCAGAACTGTTTCTTGCTGTTAATTCTAAAGCATCTCTTTTTAGGATATGATTAATTAATTTATCTAATAATGAAAATAAATTTGTTCTTCCCACAGTGCTAGCTTCAGGTTCGATTAATTCAAGTAGATTATCTGCACTAGTGCCTAATTCAGTAGTAAACTCATTTTTTATAGTAACTTGTTCTGGGTGATCTTGTTTTAGAGCAGCTAGCTGTTCTCTTGTTTTATCTAACTTTTCATTTAAACCATTACGCGTAGCATCTTTCTGTGCTTTAATAAAATATTCATAGGCTTGTAGGGTAGCTGGATTTAAGTCATTATCATTATAGTTATCAATATTGGTTTTGAAACCTAGCTTAGGATTACCTATTCCTTTAAGAGTTTCTTGGATTCTTCTTTGTAGAGAACTTGCTCTCATTTCTGCGAAGATGCCATTACCATATGCAGACTTAACTTTGTCTCTAAAAGCGTTACTTTGAATATAGTGGAAACCTGAATCGTAACCGACTTCACCACTATGTGCGGCAGCTAAGTTCTGAATAGTTTCTAAAAGTGTTTTATCTGATTTGGTGCTAAGGATAGTGTCGATATTAGCTTCGTCAGCACTAATACTGTTAACTCTAGTTAAACCATCATAAGAAAGACGAATTTCATCGTTTTTAGCTTTAACTTTAGTACTTTCTAAGAACTCATTAATTTCAGTTTGAACATTTTGACTTTGAGTATCCATTGCGATGCTCTGGTTAAATCTATTAAAGTGAGTCAGAATACCTAAACTTTCACTAATTAAGCTCCCATCCTGTAAGAATAAATCTAAAGTTTCAGAGTCTGATTTTAATTCTGAAATTAAATCGATAGTAGCTTTCCTTAGTTCATCATTAGCCATAGCAGCTTCTTGTAAGAAGTTATCGCCCTGATTGTCTGTGTCGTATTGACTAGCAGCTTCTCTATATGTAGAACTTTCTGCTTTCTGTAAAGAAAGTGCTTTATCTATAAAGGATTCTTTTTCGACAGAAGTTAAAGAACTAATACTATCTTCTGAATAACTATCACCGAATTTAGCATTAACTTTACTTATAGTAAGTTCTAAAAGATTTGTAGAATTGTTTTGTTCATCTTTATTGTCTGATTTAGTAGTTCTTAATTTTTCGATAGCTGCATCGTTATTAGTATTTTCTAATAAAATTCTTTTAGCTTTAGGAAGATCTTGTGAACCAGCGGAGTTAACTTGTTTTAAATAAGCATCGCTTAAACTTTTTAGTTTTACTAGTTTTCCAGCAGTAATATCTTCAGGAGTTTTAGCTGTGGCCCCACGAATTTGGGCTAATCTTTTATTAGCTGTTTTTTCTGTATTTGGGGGAGGTGAACCTAGTCTCATATATTCTTTCCTAGTATATATAAGTATGTATTACGGTATTTTTGATAAAAAATATTTAATATTCTGTTTATATATTGACATTTTACATTTGGTAAAGATATAATTAAGAAAATAATAAATTCCTTATCAAAGTTTTTACTATATATACATTGTAAGGACATAAAGGTAACGAATAAAAAGGAAAGAATATATGAGCAGCAACGCAGTATCGAACCCACCAGCTAATAAATTCCAAGAGATCCTTGGATTCTTTAAAGGTAACGGTGCAAATATAGAAGAAAACGTTGATACTTCGAAGAAGAAGACGAAACTCACTGACGAAGCTAAGGAAGCTTTAGTCCAACAAATCCAAGAAAATTTATCAGAGATTGACATAGAGTCGATTAAGAAGACAAATAACGACGGCGGTCTTTTAACTTCTGAGGTGTTGACTTTAGAAGATACTCCATCTGATCAAATCGCGAAGATGAATACGGTACTATCTGATACTTTAAAGCTTATTGAAAGAAGTGGCGGCGTTGATAAAACTTTTTTAAGTGCGAAGTCGGAAGAAGATACTGAGACTAGAGATAAAATTTTAGAGTTGGCGACCGTAGCTTCTATGACTAAGAACGATGCAGATAATGCTGAGGCTTCTACTGTGAAATCTTTAGCTGAAGTTGTTTATACTGAAGTTAACCCTAAATTAATTAAAAATCCTAAAGCTGGTCTTACTCAAGATGAAACCCAAGCTATTAAAATGATGTTGTTCTCTAATAATGATGGAGCATCATTTGCTGGTGCTTTACAGCTATTACAATCTGTGAAAAATTACAGTGAGGTGGCTCCAGATACCTTAAAAGAAAAGGAAGTTGATGGTGTGATTAAGCTTAAGGCTAAAGCTGGAAGCTTTTATAAAAAAATTGAAAGAGCTTTAGGTGATTCAGAAGCAGCTAATACTGTTAAAAGAATTCTTAAAAACACTGTAGATACAGCTCTTCACGGCAGACTAAATGAGGAGCAACAAGCTGTTCTTAATACTGACCCTAGTTTAAATGCTGCTTACAATAAAACTCACAATGATTTAGTCGCTACGATTGAAGATACTGGAAGGTCTAAAGTTATTAAGCCACTTAAAGATGAAATATCAGCTCTTTTTAATAACACTAGTTCACCGGTAAATACTTATTTCGGCAACAATGTTAGTGAAAATAAAGTTAAAGCTTTAGTTAGAAAAGCAGTTCAAGGTTTAGTTAATATGGTTAGACCTTCTGGTAAAGGCTATGCTGAAAATGCTTTTGGTGGTGGTTCTTTTTATGAAACTAATCAAAAAATTATGAACTTAGATAAAGAAGCTGGCACTGCTTTAGCAGCGCTAGGGACTTTAGAGTCTTCTATAGGTACTGTTCAGCAGAGAGTGGAAGACGGTGGTGCTGCTAGATTAGATGTTCCATTAAAGGTTCTTGTGAGAGCTGAAGGTGGAAAAGATCTAGTTAGTAAGATTATTAATAGAGACTGGGATGACTCTATTAATGCATTGAAAGAATCATCTGAAGCTACAGCAAGAGTGAAAACTTTAGAGACTGCTTTACTTGGTGACTCAGCTCTAATGGAAGATTCTCCAGCAGCTAAAAACTCTGAAATCGAAGCTATTCTGGCTGATGGTACAACCTATGGTAACTTAAATGTTGCTGATTCAGTTGCTAATAATATTAATTCAAAATTATCAGCGTTAACTAATGGTAACTCTATTAAGCTTAATGGATTACAAATTGAGAAGCGTATTGATGGAACTGATACAAACTTTGTTGTTAAGGTTGAAGGTAATAACAAAGGTCTGGTATTAAATCAGGAAAATGCTAAAAACTTTACAGCCGCTTACGGTAAATTACATGATGACATGAATTCGAAAATGAAAGGAAATGTCGAGTTCACTATGCAATTAATGGATGCTGCTAATGAAGAGTATGCCAAAGAAAATGGTGGAGCTAAAGCTGATATTTACAGCACTGATGAGACTACTAGAGAGGCTGCTTTAACGGATTTAAATAATTTTGTTCTTGACGATGCAAATATTGGATTAATTGTTGATGCCTTTTATGAAAACAATCCAAGTATTTTCTTTGGATTAGTTGCAGATCAAACTAAGAGGAAAGAAGATCTTGAAATCTTAAATACTTTAGCAGATATGGTTCCAGATATTAAAACTGATGTAGCTCAAGCTAAATCTGAGTTAAGCCAGCTCTCTGAAAAAATTGCTAGTACTATCAAGAGCCAATCTTCCACTTTAGCTCATATGTCTTTGACATCAGGAGCTGCTCTTAGAGAAGGTTTAATGGATACTGATGGTGAGACTTTTAAGGTTTCTAATTCTCTGAAGCAAAATTTATTTGCAACAGCGACTAATGCATTAAAAGAAAAAGCTGAAGCTACTTATAATAAGTTACTCAGTGCAAGAAATACTCAAGAAGCTGACTTAATAAAGATTGAGAAGAATATTCAAGCTAATCCTACGATCACTTCATTAATTAAGCCTGATCAATTAGATGGATCTGATACAGCTAAAAATTTGGCAGAAGCTTTAAGAGATGCCTTGAATACAATGAAAGATGGTTCTAATAGGGCTGGAGCTGAGTTTGCTAAGGAGTTTTTAGCAAGTGGAGAGAATAAAGATTTCTTTAAGATTGATGGTAATAGTCAGGAAGATCGAGCTAAATATAATGCTTTGCTTGCTAATTTGGCATTAAAGTCTGTAGAACTAAAGGAGGATATCGGTGACTCTAGGGTTGGAGCTGCTTTAAATGATCTCGATGCTATTATTCAGATAGCTAATGTGAGAACTAGTTCCCTTGATTCTTCTTCAGAGGAATTGAAAGATGTAAGATCTGAAGTTGCGAAAACTAGAAATGTTCTTAGTTCAATGCCTGATAAAAATGAAGAAAGAGGTCTTTTAAAAGTTATTAACGATAAAGTTAAAGACTTCAGTACTCTTACCAGTTTAGGTGGAACTCTTAAGGGTGATGTTATTCAAGAGATGGTTAAAGGTATTGTGGAAATGGCTAAAAGTTCAGCTGTTAAGCTTGAACCTTTAGCTGAAGCTCTAAAGAATGCAGAAGCACCTAGTGATTCTACAGAGGCTGAGTTCTTTTCAAAGCTTAAAACAGCATTAATTGCTGCTTAATAGAGAAACACTAAACTATAAAATAAAAACCCAGGACAAAGTCCTGGGTTTTTATTTTACTAAATTATTTGAAACTAACTTTATCGCTAAATATTTTTGAAATCTCAGTTGCAATATATTTATTTTCTTCTGCTTCCAACATCTTGAGCGTATTATAATATCTTAATTTGTATATCCAACGACCTATAAACCGTCAAAATACCACAAAATCTAAAAAACAATCACTCCATCCCCAAAACTTTTAAAATTTTCAATGCAGACTCTAATTTAATATTCAATTTCCCCTGCTCAAAAGAGTTTAAAGTAGGTTTACTAATTCCACAAATCCTAGTTAAGTCTTCCTGATTGACTTTCTGTTCTTTTCTTCTTTTAATAGCTTCAGCTACTATTTCTTGCCAATTAAGGCGAATGTCCCTTGCCATCTTTTCTCCATTATTTCAATAATCTTAGTCTTCAGCTCTTTATTAGATGATGGAACTGAAGCTTTCTCAATATTAGTAATTGCTTTTTCTATATTACCTTCAATCTTTTTTAAGGAGTGAAGAAGGGTAGTTTCTGAAATTCCGAAAGTTTTCGCTAAATTTAAAATATGCTTAGCTTTTAAATTACCGAGAGCCAAGCTGTAAGCACCATTAATCTCCAAAGCAATGTTTTTATAATCATAAAGATAGGCACAGACTTGATCATAGTTAGGACTCAAACGCAGACCGTCTTCAGTATAAAGCATGGCAAAGTTTTTCATATGCATATCCGTATTCCCAATTAAAAAACCAACAATAATTCTTTCAAGAAGTTTCACCTTCTCAAGAGGCATACAGCTTTTTTCATTGTCTATAAAATCTGCTAAAGACTCATAAGAACCATTATATTTATCATCTGAACTTTGATTAAATAATTGATTAAATTCCTCGAAGTGTATTTTTTTAACTTTTCCGTTAAAGTTTCTGTCAAACCTTTCAATAAGCAGTGCTTCCTCTAAAATCCCCTCTATATAAGAGATCTTCATATCTACTAACTTATCTTTATTTAAAATACTGAAAAGGGCTATCCCAGTCAAATATTCATTAACAACAATATTAGCGTGACCCATTGATGTAAATTTTGCAATGTGTGAGCTTAATTCCTTTTCTGCACAGGGATAGAACTTTTTACCTTTTTTCACAACTCCAAGTTTTGCTTGAACTCCAGACAGGGAAGCGCGACTTGTCATTAAACTAAGTTCTTTTTTACTATTAATATCAACACTATCTTGGTTAAAAACAATATCAAACTCTAGAAATACAGAAACGGCACCAATACAATCAAAGCCAAAAGCACATGAAAGATCAAAGCGATTTGCTTTCCTTTATCTTGTAGATATTTTCTATCATAGCTAAAAATATACGCTTCCTTATCTCTGTCTTCGACTAGATAGCCAGCTAATTGATCTTTAAAATACACTCTAGCTTCTCTTTTCATGTATAAGACCCTTGATGATTTTTGGTTAAGTATACTTGACCATTTTGGCGTGTTCGGTGTTTTGGTTAAATATAGCTTACCACAAGTGTGCAGAATTTAGATTTGGTAAATTATTTTTTACTGATAATATGATTGTACCCATAAGAGTAAAATTTGTTTTACTAAAATAGTAATTATTGTGAGTTTGCAATACTCCATCAGCACCAAAAACTGCATTAATTGCTGATTAATAGAGCAACACTTAACCAACCTTTAACCACATCATTATCAAAAAACACCAAGTATTAACATTGTATTAATAAGATGTCTACTAGTGTACAAAAACCAATAATAGACTTAAAAGGTTACAGAAACATCACTGGTTTAGCGAGCCAGTCGACTTGGGATGCTTTAGAAATTAAGCCTAGAGCAAATGCACTAGCAGAAGAAGAAAAGAATTTTATTAGTAACTTAAATAAAAGTGTTGGAAACACTCCATATAAGCCTGAATCTTCTGAAGATGATGATAAAAACTTTAAGTTCCGTAACGGTGGATTACTCGGGAATAGAGTTACTATAAAAGAATTAGAGTCTTTAAAGGCTTCTGATGTAGCTAAGTTTAAAAAACTGTTACAAGATACGAACGTGGATACTTTAGTAGAAGGTTTAACTAGTAATAAATCAAAAGTTAAAGCAGATTCAAATCAGTTAACTGATTTGATTTTTAAATTCGCGGTAGATCTAAAAGAAGATGAAATCGATGCTGTGATCGAAAATCTTAACTTCGGTGTCGACAGTGATGAGGCGAATAATGACCTTCGCTTCGTTATCGAAGACTGTAGAAATAAAGCGAATGAAATTATTGAAAAGAAAACCTCTGAGCTATCACTAAATACTGCTCAAACTGATTTAAGAGCTAAAGTTTTAGAGTTTCTCAAGTTCTCAGATGATATTAAAGAAAGTGAAGCGGTTAACACTCAAGCGAAGCTTGCCATCATAAAAGATATATTATTCACGGCTGGAAAGACAGATGATTTGAAAACTTTTAATAGAATGGATTTTAGACCAAATGGGCAAGTTGTCTATGATGCTCAGCTATTCAGGGAGATTAATACAGTGCTTGGTCATGATCCTATGGCAGCTAAGTTAACTGAAAATTTCGTTGATGCTTTCCATGACATCATGAACTACTCTGAAAAGAAATTATATAACCATGCTTATGACAGTCAGGCTAGAGAAGTAAATCAAAATCTGTTAGAAATTAAAAGAGATATTTTCGATAAAGTGAAAGATGAAAAGTTTTCAGATTTAACTCTAGTAGACTATTCTAGCTTCCCACCATTTACTCCCCCACTAGTTTTAAATCCTATAGCTTTACGTGATCTGGAAATTCAATACAAAGAAGACCTTGAGAATTTTAAAAGGGACACTTTAAATGATAAGTTTACAGAAGTTATCGAAGCTACTAGTAAGCCAGATCGGTTAAAAGCATATAAAGAGCTTAAAGTAAGTTTACTAAGAGATATTCTTTTCCCTGACTTAAACGAAAAAGATGCTGATAAACTGCAAACTAATGCAATTAAGAGATTTGTAGAGTTTGAAAATCAGTATAGAAAAGAAATTGATAAGAGTAAAAAGTTAATGGCTAGCTCTGATAATTTAATAGTTGCTATTGATTCTTTAGATAAGTATGAAGGACTTGAAAATGATTTCCATCCTGTGAACTTAGGTGTTTTAGTTGAAGGTTCGGATATGCTGGTCAATGACGAGGTTAAAGAGAAAATCTTGAAAGCTTATAATGTTGCAAGTGTTGATGATTTAACTGATGAGCATAAAGCTGGATATGTTGATATTTGCTTAGGTGATATTCAAGAAACTCAGAGATCTTTATTTAAAGATAAACTAAAGACTGTTAAAAGAGAGAATAAAGACTTTTTCCTTGAAATGGAATCTGTTATGCATAAAGCGAAAGATGAGATCTTCGCTGCAAATGCTTATGGTAATAGAGAAATTAAAGTTTTAAGTAATTTAGAAGCTAATATTGATAGGTTTATGTTCAGTTACGATGATACAGACACTGAACCTTCCGTTAACGAAGAAAGTGCTAAATTCTTAGGAACTTTAGCTGTAAATGAATTACTGGGAGACTTTGGGACTGTTCCTGAAATTGATCTTCGTCTAGCAGTAATTAAAGAAAGGACTGATTTAGAAGTCACTAATGTTAGGAAAGAAATTTTCGGTGATAGAGGTGATAAAGCTCCTGTAAGACTTGCATTTATTAATAGTATAGAGGCGATGTTTGATGATATCGCTACAAACCCAAATGCCAAGACAGATGACGGAAGATCTACGACTGATATTTTAGATGAATTGAAGGAGAAGCCAGAGTATAAAACGCTTATGGATAATATCCGTAAGTATCAAGACACGCGATTGAATAAAAAATCAGCAGAAGCTTTCTATTTAGAAAGAGAAATTATGCAAGGCTTTTTACAGCAGTATTATCACTTTATCTCAGAGTATGACTATGAAGGTTTAGACGCTAGAGATTTTATGGATAATTCAGTTATTGATTTGATCGAAAGACAAAACCAAGGAGTAGATATCGGAGCTGATCCGATTTATGCTTCACCAGAAGAACTGTTTGATGGTATTCTTCTTGAGACTAAGCAAGCTGTACTTAAAGGTGTTTCACCACTTTTAGAGAAGTTTTTAGATCGTCAGTCTAAACTTGAACAAGATAGAGATTTAGTTGAAAATATAAATTTTGATCCATATCAAGCTCCAGAGACTAGACGTTTAGATAAATTTTATGAGCAGTCTATGAAACAAAGAATCCATGGGACATCAGTCTCAGGGGTGGCTGATTATTTAAAAGAGATTTTAGGAAGGTTCTTGGAAAGCTTTGCCGGACAGAGAATTTCACCACTGCATAGTAATGTGCCTGTAGCACGCTTTGACGAAGATTCACCATTCTTCAGACATTTTGATACTTCGGTTCAGGGATTGAATATATAATTCACTAATCGTGTTTATTGACTATCACAGGTAGATTGAAAATTTTTGATTTTGAGTGTTAGGGAGTCATTATTTTATCTAGAAGGTCATTGGACAGAGTCTCTAACTGTATATATTGACCATCATTGGAAATTAAAAACGCTGGTTGATTTCTCGACACACTAGGTTCAAAACTATTGCCAACTTTTTCTTTTGGGATAACTATAACCGCTTTTTCAAAGTCTGAGTTTGCTAGGTAAATTACATCTGCAATTGTTTGTTTTTGTGTTTCATTATTTTGTATTCTAACTGAAAGAATATCTAGGTTATCTGTTCCTGTTCTTCGAACCCCTTTAGAATCTTTACTAATTATACTTAAATTTTTGGTATTTTCATTCTGCAAAAATAAGTCTAATGCCGTATTTGTTACCTCTGACGTGTCTGGTGGTCTGGTGTTAGGGTCTCTTTGGAATTTGTTAATGAAGGAAACAACTTCTTTTGCTCCACCTTGTACAAAATTTTGTTTTAAGCCAGAAGCACGACTCTTCGTCGTAACATTAGGACTACCATTCTCGACAATCTTGACTTTATAAGGTGGAGTACTATCTCCAGTGTTTATCATATCAACTTCAATTGATGCTACTTCAGGACCAAATTTTAAACTCGGTAACAGGTCAACTTCTTGTCCAAAGCCGATGCTTACATGTTTTGAGTATTTAATATCTTTACCTTGTGAGTCTTTAATACGGTTACCATCTTTATCTTTTAGGTAAACGTTAACTGTTCCCCTGAAAGCAGCTTGGTCACTTCTCCCATTTTCTGCAAAAGAGCTAAATTTAATTTTGAAATTTTTATCGCCATTTCCCCCAGACCGAAAGTCGCTGACATTATAGTTTAATTTATATCTAGTTCCATAATTACCAAAATTTTCGTGCCTGTTCGAAGAATATCCGTAACTAGCTAAATCAGCATACTTAGTTTCACCACCTTCATCATATGTAACTGCTTCTCCATTTTGATTTCTACTGTTGTTTAATTCAGGAATTGCTATTTCTGACTCGGCAAGCACATCACCTTTTTTTGTAGAGTCTCCTATGACTACATTGTCATTGATATTATACTCAGATCCGACATAAAGACCAGTCGCTCTTCCGACTTCATTCTTTTCATATTTTTGGTAGTGTCTTCTATTAACAAATTTCTTGCTATCTAACTGTGCTTGGACAGCTGCTTCAAAAGAGCCATTGTGAGCATTCAGCTCTGCTTGAGTTACCACGGCAGCTATTAACTTAGTTGAGCCTTTAATTTCACCATTTATATTTAAGTTAACAGCTTCATTACCATTAGTTTTTGCTGCTGCTATTAATTTTAATGTCCCTTTCTTATCTGAAAGATTATTGTCTTTAGGGATTACAATATTTTTCTTAACTCTACTATCTATTTCTCCAGATAGAACTTCTAAGCCCGCTTTGTCGCCTGGACCTACACTCTTTTTTCCTTGGGTGATATTGTCGTGTACTCCTCTATATTTACCTTTCGCGAAGCTTGATTCACTATTCGTTGCGATGCCGGCAGTTTCTATATCTATTTTAGTTTCTGAATTTGAGGTGTTTTGAGCAAGATATACTACGTATGAAGGTTGTCCAGTCTTAACTATGTGATGCCCTGAAATTTGAAACTTTTCATTCTTTATGATACCCCCTCAAGCAGCCCCAAATAGTCCAAAAAACCACCAATCCTTAC
>CALBDR010000155.1 GCA_937927525.1 uncultured Candidatus Melainabacteria bacterium | reverse complement strand
ATTCGAACCTTCGACCTAGTGCTTAGAAGGCACTTGCTCTATCCAGCTGAGCTAAGGAGTCATAAACTTATATAGATGAACTTCTAAACACACATATTGCTTGCGTGTCAGGTGGGAACCATCCATTCTCACCACCACGCTCTATGGACAAGATCTCTCTTGCTTCAAAGCACTCAAACATATCATCATATGAACTCATCTGCGTCGTTATTAGCTCACTATTGACGAACACCAGATATACTAGAGTCCACATAACTCTCTCCTAACGAATAAACTCTACAACATAACGCTTACCGTTTAGATAAAAGCGAATTGTAGAATGGCTATAACGCTCCTGGCGTTGATCGATATACACAACTTCTTCAGAGCATTGCTTCTCATCTTTGTAGTCAACAATTACACGCTTTGTTGTGGATTTAGAGCCTTTGTCAGCGCCTATAAGACCACCAATGACAGCACCTGCTGCTGCTCCATCATCATTTCCTGATACACCCTTTCCAAGGATACCTCCAATGATCATACCAGCTAATGCACCACCTGCAGCATCACCTTTTTCTACAGTATCCTGATAGATGGGTATCTGTTTCCAACGACAACGAGTCTCAGTTTTTGGCACTTGAGTTACAATTGTCGTTGTGTGGTCATATACCTTAACACGATCTACTGTATCAGCAGCAGCTGCCGTTGCAGTTACCATTGCAAGTAGGAGGGTTGTTAATACACTTTTTTTCATCGGTTTGCATCCTAGTATTTTCCATATTTGGTGATTTCAGAAGTCTCGATGAAAGTCATAAACTCTTTATGAGACTTATTCTGCTGCCAGATTGCTCCAGCCATGAACACACAGTAGCCTAAGCATAGCACTGTAAATAATGTGAAAACTTGATCATATGTCATTTTTTATCTCCATATTCGACAATCAAAGTATCAACCATATCGCAGATCCAGTCAACGTCTTCTTGTGTGCAAGGAGGAATTTCTCCTTTATACATTCCAACGACGATTTCATCTTCAATCTTTTCACGATTGGCTTTACCGTTAACAAACGGCTGATGGTAATAATTCTCTAAGATGTGAAAGACCATTTGGCCTTGTTCTTCAGCTGTCAGTAGCATGAGGCATCTCCATTCCAGTAAAGTCTTCTTGTGTCCAACCACGAGCAACACCATGAGCTGCAATCATGTGAACATAGTCCATCTGAGGCCAATGACCTTCTTTCAAAGCCCATTGCTTCATATCGTGCTGAACCATTGTAGATTGTTGACCTTGAGCCGTATCAGCATTGATACGGCGAATCTCATCTCCAACAAAAGCGATTTCTGCTATAGACATTATGCTACTCCTTCTAAACGATCTGCTAGAGCATCAAAGCATTCGTAAAGATACTCACTAGCATAAAAAATGCTTAGTTCCATATACAGATCAGCATCAACAAAGTTCCAGTTGATAGAACCATCTGCATTAAGATTCTCTTGCTTTTCTACAGCGCGGTTGAAAGATTCGATTATGTCATTCTTGATTGCTGATCCATTTTTTAGTAGCATAAGATTCTCCTTTATTCCTTATACTAATAATATAGGCTCTTTTATATCAAAGTGCAACTGTTTTTTTCAAGATAACTAACTTTTTTTAACAGCATTAACCATTATCATTGCGTATCCAAGAGTCTTGATATCGATCTCCTCTATCCCTTCCCAATCCTTCTCCATTATACGTCTTGCGCATTCCACTACTGTCATGTCGTATCCATCCATCTAAAGTATTCAAATCAATTTTATCACAGGGATCATCGATAGGTATATCGGACATTATCTAAAGCTCCTTTAATTTGTGGAGGATAATCTCCCATGTATGTTCCGGCCTCAAGCATATCTTTGCTTAGATATGATTTATGTCTGTGATCTATCTCGTCCCAATGCTCTAAGATTCTCTTAGCTAATATATCAAATCTACTATCCTCTAAAATAGGATCATCTTCAACGTAATATGCATATGCTGCCATGATATACCAAGGGACGTGCATATTGATCGAGTCATCGCATATATCCATACATGCCTTCTCGATTTCTTTCAGCATGTTTTCTGTCGTATGCTTCTTTAAGTTCCTTTTCTTTGTCATGTGCTTCTATCTCCCATGGACGCTCACTATAAGGCATTTCTGAACTATAGTCAACCCTATTGAAGCGAACTTCGTGCACCCAATTTTGTACCATACGACCAGTGACATATTGCCATACATGAACCATCTCATGTAAAATAGTGGATATCATTTGTTGTGGGGGAATTGATACATCGATGCGGATCGTAAACTCACGATCGCCTTCATCCATACAG
>CALBDR010000154.1 GCA_937927525.1 uncultured Candidatus Melainabacteria bacterium | reverse complement strand
TTAGGTGTAATCTTCATCTGATTAATCTAAGTCTATGATAAGGTTCTTTCTCTGAATTAGTTATTGTGCCAGAATTATCATCATCATACTCAACACCATCTCTTAGTACGGATTGAAATTCTTTAGCATATTCTGTTTGATAATATTTCTGCATCATTTGGAATCTATCTAAGTTATCATCTGAATTAAACTTAGTTAATAATGGACATACATAATCAGCTAACATTTTAAATACAGAACATCTTTTCCATTGTGCATCTGTTAATTTAGTTTCGTCCATTTCTATTGTTTCTAATACGGATATGTCCTCTTGGACGTTTCTTTGATAAACTGGAAACCACTCTATTCTTAATTGTCTTTCAATATCTGCTCTGGCTAAAGCATGGTAATCTGTTGGTGTTTCAAAACTAGCTATTCCAAAAGTTAGAATGTCTGGTTGATAAACTTGTAAGTCTGAATCTGAAGAAAAATTAGCCATATAAACCTCTTATCGTACTGGGGGATATATTTCAATCCCCCAGATAAAGCATTGATTATAATGCTGCGTCAACTGTTAAAGCGACTCCGTAGTCTGATTTAACTACACCTTGTCCTTTAGTGATCGTTGCTACGATTTCAGTTGCTCTTAGAGAAGCATCTCTTTGAGTTTCAACTTTGAAATCTTGTTTCATAGCAAGACCTAAAGATACAGGGTGGAATACAGCACCTACTGAATCATCATACTGGTCAATCGCAATATTTGAGTTTTCAAATATTTGAACACCAGCTACAGTTCCAACGTAACCTGATCTTAACGCTTCGTTTCCTAAGTCAGAAACCGCATTAGCACCAGTTCCATAACCAGCCGCAACTAATACTTTCTTTAAGTTGAAAGCAGCTTTCGGGTGGAACACACCATAGTAAGGTGCTGGTACGTTGTTTGCTCTTAGTGTAGCAACTGCTTTGAAGATTAACTCTGGAGTTAATTCTGTTGCAGCAGCACCTAAGTCAGAACTGAATGAACTGAATAATGCAGCTATGTCAGTATCTACTTTATCAGCGATTGCATCACCGAATAGTTTACCAATGTCAGCAGCTACGTTTCTTGAAGCTGAATCTCTACCTAAGTCAGTTAATGTAGTCATTACACCGATCTCAGAAGCAGTGATTGTTGCTTCAGTTGGGTTTACTGCTGTGTTTGACAAATCACTTCCCTCAGATACACCACTTGCAGTAATTGCTGGATATACTGGAACTGCGATTTGTTTACCTTGTCCACTAATATTGTAAGTAGTTACAAGTGGACGCATAACTGAAGTTTCCTGAAACGTAAAAATCGCTTCTTGGATTACCTCAGTATACAACTCGGATAGAGTTGAACTTGTTGTTTCATCAGCCATATTTTTTCTCCTTTATGTCTAATTGTTTATAGTTAAGTTTGCCTTCATTCCACCACCTGTATCTCTTTGTTTTCGCATCTCAGCATAAATCTTTCTATGCTCAGGATTGCTCATATCCAAATCTTTTATACTCATTGGCTTGGGTGTTTCGCCACCAATCCCACTCTGACTACCAGTACCCGAAGGTGTGGCACTCAAATGATGAGGATTGTTATTTAGATACTCAGCGACTAATTCGTTTACACTCATTAAATCACCTTTTTCATTGTATCTTGGTGTTCCGTTTTCACCGATCACCTCAACACTTCCTGAATCATTTAGCTTAACTTTATCTCTTAATAAGGATTTAACCTCATTAGGATTTATTGCTTTTAAGCCAGAAGCTACATTGACTAATTGCTCATCAATTCTAACTTTCTGTAATTCAGAAACCAGCTTTGAAATCTCAGTATCTTTTTTAGATACTGTTTCTTTCATTACTTTCTCAAACTCACCTCGCTGTAAAGCAAGTTCTTGTTCTTTCTGTTTCTTTTCCTCTAGAAGTTGTTTAGCTTCTTCAATGTCAATGCCATCTAGTTTTTTAGAGATTTTTGATCTCTCTCTTTCTAAACGTCTTTGAACAATGGCTTCTACTTGTTCTTCAGTAAATGCCTTAGTTTCTGCTTTAACTTCTTTCGGTGTTTCAACAGTTTCCTGATTTTTTGTAGGAACTTCAGTTTGTTCCACCGAGTTATTTTTCTCGTCCATATTTTCTCCTTAGAGTTTACTGCCTATTTTGTCAATTACAAATCCCAATCGGGATCAGTAGGCTGCCAGTGATGACGGCAATTATAACCACCTCTGACAACAAATGGATCACCCTGTGCTTTACCTTGCCATGTCTGAGTGTTCCAAATTCTTCTAATTTCTTCTTCACTATAAACTTTGTTTACGTTTCTTCTACAAAAATCCCTAGAATCTCTAACAGTTGTGCCTGAATATTTATAATGCGTTAATCCTAATTCATCTGCTCTATACTTAGCAAATTGTCCATCAAATCCCATGAGTGAATCTTGAACTAATTGTGTAGCATAACGTCTAAAGTTATTTCCTAGTCTATCTCGTCCATAAATCGTTTGTAATCTTTCTGCTGCTGTCTTAACTTCAACAGGTTTATCAGGATTATTATTAATAAACTCTACTAACTCTTGTGCTTCTTCATTATCTGATGATTGATAAATTCCATTAATCTTACCTCTTAAATCACTAATCATCTGGTCAGTAGGTTGTCCAGTAATCGTACTATTATAAACGGATTGTGCTAACTCATTAGCAAACTCATTACCTAAATCTTCAAAGGGTAAATAAGCACCACGTTTTAATTGTTGTATTGTTGTTAGATCAAGTTCTGTAATTTCTTTAAACTCTGCCGGTATTGGATATTCTTTAAACGTAGCCACTAACCATGCCGCAGCTTGATCGTATTCTGCTATGTTGGTTTGTACGGCTGTTAAATAAGTTTGTTCAATAAGCTGTTTTAGTTTTGGTCTAAGTTGTAAGGCAGCAGTAGTTCTAAGTTTTAATGTACCACGTTTAGGATCAATCTTACTAGCTTCACTAATAACTTGGTTTTCTAATTCTTGTAATGAACCTTGTAATCGTTCAACATGAGTATCTGATAAATCTGTAACTCTACGTTGCCTGTAATTACCTAACTTCTCCAGTAAGTCTGCCATATTATACTGTTGGAGTTTCTATCGGTGTCTGAGGGAACTCTCCAAGTCTTGTTGTTTGCTGATCTATTTCTTCATCAATCTGTGATAATACTTCATCATCTTCTACAACTGTTCTAGCTATTTGTTTATCTAACTCTTTGATAAAAGTATCTGATTTAATGTTACTAGCTTTTGCTTGTTGTAAGACTTCAAGATCAGTTGCCCAATCTCTTAGATCAAATGATTCAGGATATATAATCTTACCATCAAATGCTTTGTCTTGCCATTTAGCATACAATCTCCAAATCTGTTCTTCAGCTAACTGCATTAAGTTTGCTTTCTCAGATAGTCTAGCATTTAAGAGTTGGAACTCTGTTCTAAGTGCTACACCAGATACAGTTCTTTCACTTGTTGACCTTACAGCCCCTACATGAGTTAGTCTGTTGATAGCATCAATCTTAGTCTGAATAGTTTTTAATACACTATCCAAATTCTGTCCTGAAGGCTGTAAGATGTATGGTTTTAATGCTGGATCAACATTGTCAGGCAGTTCTATAATCGCACCAGCACCCGCACTTGCATCAACATCTCTTGTTTTAACTAATGAAGGGTGGTTAGATAATCGGATTAACTGTTCTATTTCAGATAATTCGTTATAGATTGCTCTTTGTAAATCAGCAACATCTGTTAAATCAGATACACCTATACCTCTATCGTATGATCTTTGGTTATATAAACATACTGCGGGTATTTGATTAAGTGGATTAGGAACACTATCAATTAACTTAGGTTCTTTAGCACCCATTCTTTGTAACTCAACAGTATCAATTCTATCTAGATACCAAATTCTATAAATGTCTTTATCTCTTGATCTATGCTCTCTGATTTTAAGATAAGATAAATAATATTTTCCTGAAGCTGCTCTTTCCCAATCCCAATCAATAACATTCTCAGGAGTGTAGATATTCATGTATGGTCTAATCTCTTGCTGTAATTCTTCTGCTCTTGTTCTTGCGTTTGAATTAGGCTTGTCAATCAATAACCAACAATGTCCGTAAACAGATGCGTAAGTTTGTACTTCTCTAAGTAATGCGTTGTATGATCTACCTTCTAAATCAGCATCATCTAAAAACATAGGTACAGTTGGATCATCTTCTAAAATACCAAGCTGTCTAGTTGGTGCTACTCTAAATAAAAATGATGAATAGATGTGTACGATATTACGGCAATGATTGTCTAATGGTGTAAACTGTAATCTCTTTTCAAATTCGTTTTCTAATTCTAAGTTATATTCTTGTAGGTATCTGCCACCCTTGTATTCTTCACCACCTAAATATGATCTTATGTAGTATTCCCATCTTGTTGCGTAATTATCGTATAGTTCGTTTCTTTCTAAGATTTGATCTCGTTTATATGCCATTAGCTAAACCTTTTTGGTTGTGAAGGCGGTAAATTACTACTGATAGGGAATAGATATTCTATTGCGTAACCAAGAGCATCTGTCATGTGGTCGTATCCATTCTTCTCAGGTATATTCGTACCCTCTTTGTATAATTGTTTCATTAACGAATTAATAAGGTTTTTGCAAGAAGGATCAATGTAAATAAATCTTTTCCCTTCATAATTACAAAGGCGACTATTCACAGAGTTAATCCTATCTCGGACTAGAGCATGAGTTGGTTTACATTTAACATTGAACCCAGCGTTTTGCAATA
>CALBDR010000153.1 GCA_937927525.1 uncultured Candidatus Melainabacteria bacterium | reverse complement strand
CTGAAATAGCTAATAGTATATTACCAGCGGTTCAACCTTTAATCAATACATTAACTGATACTTTAATACCTTTAGTAGGTGAAATATTTGAAAATTTAAAGCCGTTAATAACAAGCCTATTAAGTGCGGTTCAGCCTTTAATTAATGCTTTGGGATCAATATTAGCACCTATTGTTGGAAAGTTAGGTGAAGCTTTAGAACCTGTTTTTGAAACATTAGCGGGATTGTTAGAAGAAGTCTTACCACCAATTGTAAGGTTATTAGACCCGATATTAAATTTGCTTAGTCCAATATTAGATTTATTAAGTCCTTTAATTGTTTTATTTGCAGAACTAGTAAGGGTTGCTCTCTTTCCTTTGATTGGCGTATTAAAGTTAGTAATACCACCATTAACAAGTTTAATTGAATTGCTAGTTGATAAATTAGAACCCGTTATTAAAATAATAACTCGAGGTTTTAGAGAAGTAGGCGATGCTTTATTCAGATTCTTTGGATTAGCTGAGAATGAAGCACCAATTAAGACTATAGAAGAACTAAAAAACGAAGTAGAAGATACAGGCGAAAAAACAAAAGAGACTAAGCAAGAGTTTGAAGATTACAATAAAACCTTAGATGCTACTAAAAAGAAAAATAAAGAGACTAAAAAGTCATTTAAAGAATTAGGACTAGATGAAATAATTAAACAGTTAGCACAATTAAAATTAGCAGGCGATGATTATTCAAAATCTTTTTATAGTGCTTTAAGTGATAGAGCTTTAGAATTAAAGCGAGCTAATGATGACTTAGCATTATCAATTGAGCTTGTTAAAGCAGAACTATTTAATAAACCAGAAGTAAGTTTTATTGATACCACTTTATTGAGTACAAAAGAAGCGTTAACATTATTCAACAAAGATACAAAAGATAATTTAGAAGAAGTTACAAGCTATTATAGAGATGCGGCAGGTAATATAATTGGTGAAACAACTTTATTAAGAAAGAAACAAGGAAAAGACTTCGAATTAATAGATGATAGTTTCGATAGTTTTTTAGATACAATTGTTAATATGCCTGACACTTTTAGTGAAACTGTAGAAAAGTTGAAACCTATAATATCAGACTTAGCAAATACTTTTGATGGTGAATTTGCAATAGCTATCCAGTCTATAGTTGAATTTTTTAATACTTTTGATGAATTATTGGGAAATTCACAAGCTAATAATGAGGATTATCTAAAAGCTTTTGGTGACCTTATAGGTGGATTAAGTCAATTAACAGGTGAAAACGTAGAATTACAAAGAGCGGCTGCGGCTACTCAAGTAATAATATCAACAGCTGTTGCGGTTATGAAAGCTTATGGACAACTAGGACCAATTGCAGGTATTGCTGCTAGTGCTGTTTTAGCTGGTATAGGTGCGGCTCAATTAGCTACAATTTACGGTGCAGAAGAAGGGGTTATTGGATTAAATTCTAATTATAATACAAAACCTAAAGGCAAGGATAATATTCCTTTCTTACTTGCTGAAGGTGAGTCAGTAATGACTGCAAAAGAGACTCAAAAGAATAAAGAATTATTTGAAGCAATAAGAAAAAATCCTAATAATGGAGCGGAGGAATGGTTTAATAACAATATAGCTCCTAATCTTACTAATATTGGTGTTAGATTAGAGCCCGTAGAGAGCTTTAATAACGTAAATCATAGTAATGCTATAGTCAGTGAATTAAAAGCGCTTAGAAGGGAAAACTCAAGCCTTAAAGATGCTTTAAAAGATGCTAGGAAAATTGAATACTATCCTAGTGAAAGAGACATAGTAAATAATATAAATGTTAATTTACCAAAAAATAAGAGTTATAGGTTATGAGTTTAAGTTTAACCTTACATGGAGCGGATGAATTAGTTACTGGTAGTCCAGATAAGTCTATAGTTGCAACATCAAGTTTAACAGGGCTTACAAATTATGACTCTGTTTCATTAAATTATTATGGTGTTGAGCCTGGTATTGAATTGGAAGGTGATGAAATACAATATTTTTCTGGACTTGTTAAAGGTAAAAATCAAGTTAGGCTTTTAATGAATACAGAAATTAAAAAAATTACTTATCCTTCAATATCTACAGCTTATGACACTTTAATAACATACCTGCCAGTTTTAAAATTGAAATATAAATGGATTAGTTTTGATACTAACGATAATATTGACATACATGGTAGTTCTAATGCTGTTTTAGTATCTTTGGATATAAGAGCTGAATACGATAAGGAAAAAGCTGGTTTATATACTACTTTCGAAATGAAAAAAGGTTATAAAGAATGAGTACTCATTACATTCAATTTGATACTGATATTAGAATTTACTTTGATGTTGGGATTAGAAATACAGTAGCTGCAACTACAACTCCAGAAAATAACGACTTTTTAGTTACTTTTGAAGGTTTAAACAGAGCTTTTAACGACGATATACCTATTGGAGTTGAAGAAGCCGCAGAAATGAATATAAAGGTAGATATAAACAAGTTTTCAGGAAATAAAGGACATTTATTTAAAGGATATGACACAGTTTATAATCTTACTTATGGAGTTTTGCCAAGATATAATCGCTGGTGGGTTGTAAAAGATACTGGTTCAGGCTATGATTGGGGTTCTGGTTCTATATTATTTGAAGGCGTGCAAGAGCCAAGATCTGAAGAGGAACTCCAATTAGTTGGCGAGGAAAGTGGATTCATTGAAATAACAGCTACTTGCCACATTAAAAGGTTTATGGAATGGGTTCAAATGAGTGATTTATTAGCATCTCATAAATATGGTTCAACTCCTACTCACGGTACAGGAACTAATCCTAGTTTTACTACAGAAGTAAGGGAGATGTGTTGGAAAATATCTACAAAAGAGTATGTTACAAGAGCGTCAAGATATTTAAGTGGTAGAATTGCAAATACTAGGTCAGGTGCTATACTTTACACAATGGAAAATTATTTAAACTTTATATTTAATTCATCTTATGAAAATTTTCAAAGTGGTATAGATCATCCATTTGGACAATGGGATTTAGTTATAAGAGGTTCAATAAATGATAGTTTTACTTTTTTACACACTCCTTTATCTCATTGGACTTTATATGAGCAAAATGATACAGGAAAAGAATATAATACAGTTACTAGTGGGTCTTTGGCAGCAGGTTCAACCGCTTTAAATTGTGATCAAGATGTATATTTAACAGTTGGTGAAATTGTAGCAGATGATAAATACCCCTTTGATGTTTGCGCTACCGGGTGGCATGGTGAAAGAGACGCAGAAGGCAATTTATGGGATTACTTTGTAGCATTTTGTGAGGGTTTTGGTACTAAGTGTGTTTTTAAATATGACTCCAGTCCTAAAGTAGAATTTCATCCTATCTTAGATTATATGGATAGTTCTTCAACATTTAGTTCAAAAGTTTATAAGTCTATTAATACGATAACTGAATGGTCCAACCCTAAATTTACTTATCATGCTGGTTATATTTCTCAATGTGAAATAATGGTTGAAGATGTATTTTTAAAAACACCAACTGCAAAAGATAATAATTTAAGTGATTATGTAGTAACTAAAAGAAATCACTCTATTAATTCAACTTCATTTGATGCTAGGATGTTATATAATAATCTTTTGAGTGATATTATAGATGAAACATGGAGGGGTGGTCCTTTTGAAGGTATTAGAGCTACTTATTCAAATTCTGAATATAAAGATAATGACGCCGTAATTCCACCAAATAAAATTAATAAATTATGCAGCCAAACAACTAGAACATTAACCCCAACGGGAGCTGATAACCCGATAGTTCAATATTTAATGGTGCATCCTCATTGTAGTTTTACTATTAAAGATGGCTCTACTTACTCAGCTACGGGTGATGTTGGAGCTTATTTTGTTAGAGATTACAAAGACCCTAATTACACGGTTCAAAATGCTGCAAATCAACAAACAAGAGAAACAGCATCAATGAGTAAATCTTATGCCGATGCTTTTATTGATAACTTTGGATTGGAGACTAGATTTGCTTTAGAATTAGAATTAGATGAAAGTCAAGTTGATATTACTCAATTAGGCGAAGTGTTCGAAATTAGTGGTGGAATAGATCAAATCGTACAAGGTGGAGCGAGCTGGTTATCTGGACAGTTGACTAATGAGTTAATTTTAACAGAAATTGAACTAACTAAACCTTCTTTAGATGATAGTATTGTTTATAAGTGTAAATTTATAGGTTCGTAATGGGTGTTACAAGATACAAAGGTCGTGATATACCTAATAGAGCTTTTAAGTCTAATAATAGGAATGTTCAAAGAACTACAGGCATTGCAGGTAGTGTAACGGGTGATAATCTTAGAACTACTCAATTATTTCTAATAGATGCAGAAACTGTATCAATTACTAATGTATCTTTAAGTGGGCTTTTTACTATTTCAGGTTATTTGATTGAGGAAGGTGATGTTATTTTAGTTAATAACAATACTTTGGCTTATGAAAACGGCCTTTATATAGCATCCAATGGAACATGGTCAAGAATATCTCAAGACCCTAATTATATTTATAGGGTTTTGATTCGTGAGGGAGTTTACAAAAATACAGAGTGGAGATTTGATGAACCTTATAAAAGAATAGATATAGATGATATTAATTTCACTCAAGTTAAGGGCAGTGGTTCAATATTAGATACTAGTATAATACTAAATTCTACACAAATAAAAAACATCAATGCAGCTCCTATTCCTTTCTTAAGTTCACAAGGTGCTAATACTGTAATTGACCCTATTTCATGTACTGCTACTTTAAACTGGAATACATCTGCTTATATTGCTTTAGGTGCTGGTCCTAATTTTTTATATTTATCTTTTGAAACAAGTCCAGGTATTTATTCAGATATATTTAAAGTATCGGATGCTTTAATAACAGCATCAGGAGCGGATTTAACTGTAAAATTTGAAGACAATGATGGACTTTCATTTAACCAATTAGGAAGTAATAGTCCTTTAATTATAAGAGGTGATTCGGATTATGTAAGTGGAAATTCAACTATTACTTTACAATTATTATATAGAGTTTTAGAAGTATGATCGATAAACTAATTGAAATTTTAAAACTAGTACAAAATAGAGATGATGTAAAAAATGTTACAAAGTGGCAATTACAACAAGCAATTAAATCTATAATTATTCAGGCTAAAGAATGACTGGTTATCGTCCTCGGCTTACAAAAGATGAACAAAGACTTTTATCGGATTATCGGGAAGTCAAAAAAGCAGCAGAATCTCAAGGAATACCAATAGACGACGTCAAACAAGGCTGGTATAAGTCAAAAAAATTCTCTTTATACTTTAAAAAATCGGTCAATATAGAAGAATTTAAAATCTCACTCCTAGATCAAATTAAAAACTATTCCCCTAATTATCCAAAAGTAACAAGATCAAAATATAAAGAAAGTCATTTATTAGTTATAGACCCTGCGGATGTTCACATAGGTAAATTTTCAAGTGAGTTTGAAACTGGAGAAAAATATAATAGTGAAATAGCGGTCAAAAGATTTGTTGAAGGTGTAAAAGGTATATTAAATAAATCATCAGGATTTAATATTGATAAGATTCTTTTTATAGGTGGAAATGATAAATTGCATATCGACACGCCAAGATCAACAACAACATCAGGCACACCTCAAGACTCTGATTCTAATTGGTATGATATGTTTAATTTGGCTAAAGACATAGAGATCAAATTATTGGAGATATTAATACAAGTTGCAGATGTTCATTATATACATTGTCCTAGTAATCATGATTATATGACGGGTTTTTTCTTAGCTGATGTAATAAAAACTTGGTTTAGAAAGTCAAAAAATATTACTTTTGATACTGACATGAAACATAGAAAATATTTTAAATATCATAATTCATTGATTGGATTAACTCATGGAGATGGAGCAAAAGAAAAAGACTTGCCTTTACTTATGAGTTTGGAGTCTGGTTCTAGTTGGAGCGAGTGTCAACATAAATATATATATAAACATCACCTGCATCATGCAGTATTAAAAGATTATCATGGAGTTACAGTTGAAACTTTAAGAAGTCCATCCGCTGCGGACTCATGGCATCATAGAAATGGTTATCAACACTCCAAAAAAGCTATTGAGGGTTTTATCCACTCAAAACAACATGGTCAAATTGCTAAATTAACACACTTATTCTAATGTTAGACAAACACTATAAACAATTCGAAATTGAACCTGAAATAATAGACTTCAAGCACGGTCTATCTTATTTGTGCGGTTCATTTCTTAGATACATAGCAAGGTATAATACGATAGAAAGAGATAAAGCAAATGTTGAGGACTTGCAAAAGTGCTTACAATGGTGCTTACCTAGAACTTATAATTACCTAGATTCAGAGGTATTAATTCAATATCCACATGGAATAGGTAGAACTATTAATTATTTTTGTAATGCTAATAACCTAAATGACTTTCAAAAACGAGTTTTAAGGAATTATTTTTTAGGATTGGAGTATTATTCTAGCTTAGGTGAATTAAAGGCAATAGAGCTTATTTATGAAGCTGAAAATGATATTAAAAAAGAAATAAAAAAACAATCATGCCAATAAGAGACTATAAATGCTTATCATGTAAATCTAAAATCGAAATTTTAGAAAGCATGGATGCCAATCCAGTAAAAGACTGTATTTGCGGTTCAAAAATGATTAGACAAGTTTCAATTTCTAATTCACATTTCAAAGGTTCAGGATTTTACAAAACCGATTATTAATTTCGAAATTATAAAGGAAATTTTTTCTATCTTTACAAACAATCAAATCAATCCTTTTATACCAATCAAAAAATCATCATTAAGTATATTTTCACCAATAATAACTCTATACCCTAGTAAATATATTTCATTACGATCTAGGCTTATATTAAAAATTTCTATCTGATTTTCTCTTAAAGAATCAAACCTTAAAGAACTTAAAATAATATGACTTATATGTAATTTATCACATTTCGATAAATGCAATATTTCAAAATGTATATTTCTTAAAAATTCACCATTACTTATCATTTTTTACTCCTATTAAAGCGTGGGGGATTTGCCTAACTTAATCATTGTTACATTGTTATTAATCCCCCCTCATTCGATTTTTAGCCGTCCGAGTGCTTATATTAATTCCAATTTATTGCTTCCTTTGTTTTCGATACTGCAATTATAATAAAATTAAATTTAAAATAAAAGATTATAGAAAAAATCTATTAAAATAATTTTTTAATTGTTTTTATCTATAATACTTAAATTAATTTGAGTAGAATTATACGTCGTGGCTAGAAGACCGGG